>CAMOPG010000025.1:0-22832 GCA_946622165.1 uncultured Erysipelotrichaceae bacterium | reverse complement strand
CAGCGGATGTTATTGCCGGGTGTATTGATCTCATAATATTTATGCATGTTAAAACCTCATAATTTATTTCTATTGATGATGTATGTAAGCAGAGAATGAGAGTCATTCTCCGGTATATATCGGCATTTAAAAAGCCGGGTGAATTCTCCCCGGCACACAGAAAACAGGTCTTTTACGCTCGTAAAAGCCTTTTGTGTGCCGTCTCTGACATTCCGTCACTGTTGATCAGATCGAACGTCCTGTCATCAACGATATATTCATCGATCTCTCTTCTCAGGTTTAGAGAGATCGTATATGTGAAGTCTTTACAGGTATTCATATATACTCCCGCAATTAATATAGGAAAAGAGATGGAAGCAGTCAAGTCAGTGTTCATGCAGAGCATCATTATCAATGTTTTTTCTTTACTGTTTTGTTAAAATGTAATTTGTAGTTTTATGACATTTTCAAGTTATTGTAAGGAGAGCAACAGATCAATGCACGAGGGGACGTCATTTGTTATTTCCAATCTGATCCTGAACCTGTTCTGGGTAATTACTGCCAATATTGTACTGGAGAACCGGTATTCCAAACTTTTAACGATCGTTTTGGAATTTTCAATCATTTCATTCGTATACTTTATCCTGCTGGAACGGTTATTTCCAATCTTTTCAATCATCAAATTATTGATCGGTTCCTTTCTGGTAGGTTTCCTGATCCATTATTTTCATACAGATAAACCGGCATTCAAGATCATCACCGTAATACTGATTCTGTTTGCGACAGCTATCTCGGATGTCACCCTTCAGGCCATGCTGCCGAAAGAACAGATCCTTTCCGGAGAAATATTCAGAAACAACGGTACATTCGTATATTCTGTCTATCTGTTCCTGAATTTCATTTTTCTGACTGCTGTAGCACTCTCTCTTCGGAGATATAAACGTAAAAATATCGGGCTTCTGGAAAACAGACAGTGGGTCCTGTTCCTGCTGTTCCCTCTCAGTCAGCTGCTTTCCATATATATCTGGGTTCCATCATATTTATATATCAGTGAGAAAACACCGAGCCATATCATATTCATGATCTGTGCAGATATCATTGCGGACATCGCCCTTCTCTATATGTTTTACCGGACTGCATCCAACGCAGAACTGCGTGCACGCAGTGAAATGCTGGAAGACCAGATCAAGTCACAGGAAAGTTATTACAACCAGCTGGTTTCCACACACACCGATATACGCAGGATGCGTCATGATATTGACAACCATCTGTATACCATACGAGCTCTTGTTGACAGCGGAAACACAAAAGATGCGGTCGAATATGCTGATAAGGTAATTGAAGAAGATCATATCCATATTCTCTTCCCTGACTGCAGAAACACGGTTGCGGCAAGTTATCTGGAGAAAAAGACCGAAGATCTGAAAAAAATCGGAATTACGCTGAATGCGGATATCCATCTGCCTGCGAACCTTGATATATCCAATCCGGATCTGATCTGCATCTACGGAAACATTCTGGATAATGCAGCAGAAGCCTGCAGCGGTACGGAAAACGCATCCATAGATTTGAAGACTAATTATAAACAGCCGTATCTGACCATCTCCTGTACAAATCCGGCACAGAATAAAGCAGATAAAAAGAAGCGTCGTTTTGCCGGAATGGACAGAGGTGTAGGACTTACCATTCTCGATCATCTTGCTGATCAGTATGATGGTGAATTAACTGCCGGTATGGATCAGGGCGTTTATCATACCAGCATCATTCTGAAGACAAAGGAGATTGCAAATGTATAAGATCGCAATATGTGATGACATCAGTGACCACCTGAAAGCAGCTGAAAAGATGGTCACAGAGTATATGGATCATGCAGGACTGACGTACGATGTACAGCTTTTCAGCAGTTCCGATACTTTGCTGTCAGAAATCGAAAAGGACAGCTATCAGCCGGATATTGCTGTCCTTGACATCGAAATGAATGGAGAAGACGGCATCTCCCTTGCAAAAAAGATCAACACATCTGTTCCACAGTGCAGGATCATTTTCCTGACGAGTTATATCAACTACGCACCAGATGTATATGAAACCGATCATATCTGGTTTGTCGTAAAGAAACAGGCTTCTGTACATTTTGGTCCTGCCATGAACAAAGCGATCAGTTCGATAGACAAAGGTGAAACTGCAGTCCCTGCAATCCTCATCAAAGACAGAAGTTCTTATGTTGCTGTTCTTCTTTCACATATTATTCTGATCAGTAAGATCGGGCGCAAATCATATATAAAATGCACTGACGGTGAATACTATGATACCAGAAGACCTGAGGTGCTGATTCCCGAACAGATCCGTGATCAGTTTATCCGCTGCCATCAGGGATACTGGATCAATAAAAGGATGATCAAGGAGCTGAATCATGATGAATTCATTCTGAATGATGATTCCCGGATCCCGATCAGCCGTACCTTCCGTGACCAGGCAAGGAAAGAATTCTTCAGCATGTTCCGCGATTAACACTCCAGCACTTCACTATGATCAGTGAAGTGCTTTATAGTACTGTTCAAAATACTCACAAAAATGTTCTGCATGTCTCTGACTATGATTCTGAATATTTCGTAATTATATGATCGATTCATCATGTATACTGCAGATCTCTGCTTAACCCATCTTCACAGTACACCTGTTTTATATGTAACCTGCATAAGCAAATAGGAGGCGTCACTATGCACAGCGGTATCGAATATATCATTTCCAATTTCTTTCTGATCCTGTTCTGGATGGTCGCAGCCAATCTGATCTTCGATAACAAATATCCCAAGGTCATTACAGTTATTCTGGAGGTCGCGATCCAGTTCGGGTTCTGGTATTTGTTTGAGAATGTCTTCCCTATATTCTCTGCATTGCGGTTCTTTGTCGGTTTTGCAATGCCGATCCTGATCATGTATTTCTTTCACACTGATAAACCGCTGTTTAAGATAACTGCCAGTCTCCTGCTGGTCATGACTGTAGCTATTTCCGAGGTATTCTCAACGGCACTGTTCCCATATGAAATGGAGTTGTCCGGTGAACTGTTTGAGAAATATGCTGTTCCTGTATACTCCATATTCACATTGCTGAATCTGACGATCATCTCGATTTTTACCGCAGTTCTTATGGCAGTGAAAAGACGTACACAGGGACTTATTATTGAAAAGCAATGGTTCATTTTTATCCTGTTCCCTGCCAGCCAGTTATTCTCTTTATATGTGTGGTACGCACACTTTGTCCGGTATGGATATTACGACACAAAAATGGTTATCGCCATGCTTGCGATCGACCTGCTGGCTGATGCCGCATTGATCTACACGATCCGTTTGACAGCTTCCAATACCGAGCTTCGTATCCGCAGTGAAATGCTGGAAGAACAGGTCCATTCCCAGGAGAACTACTATAATCACATTGCCTCTACTTATGCAGACATGCGGAAGATGCGCCATGACATTGACAACCACTTCTATGCAATGGAAGGTCTCCTGGAACGCGGTGAGATCCAGGACGCCAAAGATTATATTCATAAACTCGGAGAACAGGATAAAACTGATGTATCTTTCTCCGAATGCAGAAATACCGTCGTTGCAAGTTACCTGGAAAAGAAACGCGAAGATATCATTGCAGCAGGCATTGCTTTTGAGGCAAATGTTTACCTGCCTTCTGTACTGAACATCTCCAACCCGGACCTGATCTGTATCTATGGAAATATTCTCGACAATGCCATAGAAGCATGCAGAAATACTGACAACAGCAAGATTTCTTTAACAACAAAATACAAAAATCAGTACTTAACGATCTCCTGTATCAACACTGTGCCGACAGACAGAAAAGAGAAAAAACGCCGCATCCCGGAACTGGAACGCGGCATCGGATTTACGATTCTTTCAAGTCTTGCAGACCAATATGATGGTCAGTTTGCAAGCGAAGTCAGCGACGGAATGTTCAGAACTGACATCATTCTGAAAGACCAAAAGCTTTTAAACTAATTTGGGCGATCAAAAATCAGCCGGATGTCTGCACATATGCAATGTATGATCAGTTCTCCAGCGCTTTTGTGACCATTGGAAGGATCTGCAGTTTTCTGGAAAGGACGCCGTGCTTCAGAGTATGCATATTGCCCTTAGGATAAAGGTTTTCCATGACCTTGGCTGCCTTATCTCCTGCCGCAAAGAACAATGAGCCTTCTTCAGTCACAGAAGTGAATGCCGCAACGATCAGGTCGAGACCCTTCTGCTCAGCCAGATGCTTCAGTGTCATCTGGATCTCACGGTCTTTCTTCAGGTATTCCTCAGATTCACCGATCATGATCTGAGAGATCATTGTACTGGTTCCGTAGATATCGTAGTACTTGATATCCTGGACGATCTGCTCTTTCATGCTCTTCTTCTGACCGGCAATTGCCGCATGGAACATTTCATTTCCAAGCTCTTCCGGATCCAGGTCCGACAGTGCAGCAAGAATGTTCGCTGTTTCAAGATCACGTTTCGTCGTGGTCGGAGACTGGAAGATCAGCGTATCTGACAGAATGGCTGCCAGCAGCAGTCCTGCGAGGTTCTCAGGGATCGGCACCTGCTTCTCCCTGAACATCGTTGCAATGATCGTAGCTGTTGAGCCGACGATCTCATTGCGGAATGACACAGGCTGCGTGGTATTGAAATCGCTGATCCTGTGGTGGTCCACCACCTCCAGGATCTGTGCCTTCTCGATAGCCCGTACAGACTGTGAGAATTCATTATGGTCCACAAGAATGATCTTCTTGTTCTGTGCATTCATGATGTGGAACCTGCCGGCATATCCGACCAGATGGTTTTCCTTATCCAGTACAGGATAGCTGCGGTACCTGTTCGTCATCATCTTGCGTCCTGCCTCTTCGGCAAACTCATCAGCTCTGAGGGCATACGGATCCCTTTTCATGACAAGGGAGATCTTCGGCGCAAAGAAGATGTATCGTGAAGTATTCATGGTTCCGTGTCCGGAAATGATGATCGGGCAGTGATGACGTCTGGCTGCTTCCAGCACCTGATCACTGACCTGTTTTGCCCATACGACGATCAGCAGTCCTGCTCCTTTTTCAATGAGCGTCCACTGTGCATCGCTGTCATCTCCGATGATGACGATCCTGTCCTTGATCTCATAATTCGATACACCGCCGCTGGACATAGCGACAATGGATACCTTACCGTTCAGATGGTAGAGCGGATCATTATAAAGGATCGTTCCGCTGATCGTATCAGCGATATCCTCTACGGTACAGTGCTTAAGCAGATCATCACTGACTGCGGTATCCCCCATACCCATATTGGCAATATCGGATTTGGACACATAACCGATCAGCTTTTTGTCGTCATCGACGACTGCAAAGCTTCCCCTGTCTTCTTTTCTGAGTTTTTCGATCGTCCGGTAGATCGTGGTATCGGGACTGATCGCTGAGGGAGAATCTATGCTGAGCTCACTCAGCTTCTTTCTTGCGTCTTCCAGCAGCATCGGTTCTTCATAACCGAATCTGTTCAATACATATTTCGTTTCGTTGCTGAGGGGACCGAGACGGCATGCGACTGCCTTCACACCCATTGCCCTTTTCAGCAGAGCATATGCGATCGCGGATACGACGGAGTCCGTATCCGGATGCTGATGACCTGTGATATATACAAGTTCCTGTTTTTCCATGCAGATCATTACCTTTCAAGCTGTTTACAGCAACACAATTATATCAGAGTTATCAGATGGTTCATCATGTCCTGCAACATCAAAAACATATATGCTGAAACTGTAATAAAGGTTCCCGTATCTGCGTGAAACAGAACAGGGAACCTTGTATATGTGATTCAGTTTTTCAGTGTACGGGACAGATCTTATTTGGAAGCATTTTCGCCTGCGATACGTCCGAATACAACGAAGTCAGCTACAGCGTTTCCGCCGAGTCTGTTTCCGCCGTGTACGCCGCCTGTAACTTCACCGGCTGCGAACAGTCCGGGAATGACATTGCCTTCTTTATCGATGACTTCAGCATTTGTATTGATCTTGACACCGCCCATGCAGTGGTGGATGCCTGGTGAGATCTTAACTGCATAGTAAGGACCTTCTGCCAGGTTTGTCAGCATAGCTTCGAAGCTGCCTCTTTCGAATTCAGCATCGTTCTGTGCATCAACTGCAGCAGCCCATGTGCTCAGTGTTTCTTTGACTGTTTCAGCATCGCAGCCGATCAGTTTTGCAAGATCTTCAGCTGTGTCGCACTTGACCATGTAGCCCTTTGTCAGGTACTTGTCGATAACTGTGGAACCGGAATGCATCACTTCATCAGCGATCAGCCATGCATAGCCGCCGTCCTGTTCGATAACATGAGCAGAGACAACGTCTCTTGTCAGTGTTTCATTGCAGAAACGCTTGCCGGAGCTGTTGAGGAGGATCGCACCGTCACCGCGCAGTGATTCAGAGATCAGAGCACCGTCTGTCTGAACAACTGTCGGGTGGATCTGGATCTGATCCAGATCAACGAAGTCAGCATTGATTGCTTCAAGGAACGCAATTGCATCACCTGTAACGGAAGGAGCGTTTGTGGAAACATATCCTTCCAGGTCAGGACGGTACTTCACGATCAGTTCAGGGTTGGAACCGAATCCGCCTGTTGTAACAACAACGGAATTGGCTTTGACAGTGATCTCATTTCCCTTTGCACCGACAGCGTGCAGTCCGACTGCTTTGCCGTCTTCCATCAGGATCTCATCAACTTTAGCTTCAGTAATGATCTCTACGCCAAGCTTTGTTGCTGTATCGTTGAGGTGTTCAACAAGGTATGTACCAACGGAGAGGATCTTTCCTTCATCATTGACCGGACGGTGCTGACGCATAGCGGAAGCTCCGCCTGCCTGACCAACGTTAGCCAGGGGTGCGCCGATGCTGTCGAGCCAGTCAATTGCTTCGGAAGAGTTCTCAGCAAGTGTTCTGACAAGATCAGGATTGTTCAGATCATGTCCGCCCTTCATTGTGTCGCTGTAGAACAGATCAACGGAATCTTCGATTCCCTGTTCTGCCTGGTAATGTGTTTCAGCTGCGTTCATGCCGCCTGTTGCATAGCTGGAGTTTCCGCCGACAACAGCTGCCTTTTCAAGAACAACAACGGACTTTCCGTTCTGTGCTGCAGTGATCGCTGCAGTCAGACCTGCTCCGCCGCCGCCTGCGATGACAACGTCAACTGTCTTTTCAATGTTTTCAGCTGTTTCTTCAGCACCCTGGGGCTCGAGTGATGCAGGATCTGTGCCTGCTGCTGTCAGAGCTTCATTGACTGCTGCGAAGAAACCGGTGGAAGTAACTGTTGCACCGGAGACACCGTCGATATTTGTAGACTGGTTGTTGAGTACCTTCTCAACCAGCTGAGGCAGTGCTGCACCGCCGACTGTAGGTGTTTCACCTTCAGCTTTGTATTCGATGCTTTCGATCGCATCGTCTGACAGAGTAACTGTTACGTGGATCGGATTGCCGTCTCCGCCGAATCCGGGCTCTTCACCCTCGTATGTTCCGGCTTTGAACAATGACTCTGCTGCAGGTTCTGTTTCTTTCGGCTCAGGTGTTCCGGCAGCGCCTCCTGAAGAGCACGCCGCAAGAGAGAACACTGTGATTGCCGCAAGCAATACTTTCTTAGAAATATTCATTTTCTTTCCCTCCGTAGAGAATATTATCATAGATTATTGATAATTTTAATAATCAAATCATGCTGATTTACAAAGTTTTTCCGATAAAATAAACTTATCAGGGAGGACGTTCAATGAATAACTTCAGCAGCTCATTATATTACTTTGGCGAACTTTCAGAAGCAGAACAAAAAGTCCTCCGATTCATAGAAAAAGACCCGGCAGTCGTCATTCAATATACGATCCAGCAGGTTGCAATGATGGCCGGGACATCTGTTTCCGCTGTACAGCGTTTTGCCAAAGCGATCGGTTTTTCCGGATACAGGGATTTCCGCAGTGCCGTGATCAGATGGAAGGACGCTGATGAAAATGAAGAGCCTGCAGACAGTCAGGATCTGGTACGCACCATGGCATCTGCCTTTTCCTACAGCATCCAGCATCTGCAGGATATTGATGAAAGCCTTGTGAAGGAACTGAGCAGTGATATCTGTTCGGCTGACAAGATCATTCTGCTGGGCAGATACCGCAACAAAACAGTTGTCGACAAACTGGCCATGAATCTGATGGACCTGGGACTTGTCTGCACCTGTGCATGTGATGAGATCAGCTATGAACATGTCCTGTATGTCACAGACCCGAAATCATGTGTCATTATCTTTTCTTCCATCGGTGAGCCGGGCAATACTGTTCCGTTTTTCCAGCAGCTGAAAAACGCTTCGGACAAACGCTGGCTGATCACCAACAACATGAATCCGAAAATGGGAAAGTATGCAAGCCGGCAGATCACACTTCCCGGTGTTCATGTACAGAACACCCATCCTGTTTCAGCCCAGTTTATTATGATGGCATTCATTGAAATACTGACAGCATGCGTTGCCCAGCAGCAGCGCAGACAGCAATAGAATCCCATATTATGATCAAGCACAAATGCATTCTGACAGGATGCATTTTTTTGCATGCGTCACAATGATCGTACAAAGCCTGCAGCTCCTGCAGCCAAAGATCCATCAACAACCAGCCGTCTGCTCCAACCGCCATCCGGATCATTTGCTGCTGCAGACTCTGATATTGCTTCAGTAATACGAGTAGAAGACCTCTGTACTTTCCTGTTCTCCATACACATATACTTTCTCTTTGAGACGTCCTTTCTGATCATACAGGTATTTCCAGGCACGATCTTCACCGGAAGACTGATTATGTGTGATCAGGCTGATATGATACTCATCATTGTACTCAAGCAGGACCTGATCCCCCCTGCTGTATTCAATCTTCTGAAGCAGATGATCGTCATAATAAAGGCAGGCTTCATATTCTCCTTCTTTCGCCCATTCCAGATCATCATTTTCATTGAATTGCATCATAATGATATCAGCAGTGCTTAACCTGCCGTTTTCATCAAAATAGTATTCTTCTGTGAAATCAGAACAGGTCATATAATACTTTATTCCTGTTAATTTCGGAGGAAACAGGTCAACGATACTTCTTATATCCCATAAGGGCGGAATGCCATTTGGCCCGGTTGATTCCTTGACCGTTATATCGATTCTGTTTCGATCATAGTATTCTCTGCACGAAATCTCTTTTCCGTTATCAAAATAGATTTCTTTCTTCAGATTTCCATCCGGATAATATTTCTGGATACGATACAGTTCTTTCTTAGACCAAAATATCTGTTTTCTGTATGAGAAAACCAAAAACAGTTCATTGCTGTCATAAAAATCATATACATAAAAGACCTGGTAATCGGGAGACATGACTTTCATTCCGGAAGGGTACTGATTGACAGCGTTCCCCGGATCAAGTCGTGCGAGACTATTTTGAATCATTAACGTTTCAAGCGCTCTTTTATATTCATTCCTGCTCAAAAGATATTCTGCATTATCCCCTGATCTAGCAAACATAACAGCAGCATAAAAGACAGTCACTAACAGGATATAAACCAGCTTCTCTTTACAAAAACCCATGGCTGAATTATGCCATGGGGTTTCCGAGTATCTATTTTGGTTTTACAGGCTATCGTCTACCGAATACATAACTTCAGGATCAAACCGGAAATATCCTCTATGATTACAATGTGCAAAGAAGATGTTATAGATCAATTGATCCGGCACCGCAGTGCAAATACCGATCTTATTGTAAATACTGAATAAGCTCAAGGATTCATATGATCTGCCTGCCAATCATACTCATAAATTCTTGTGGTCCCCGATATCGTTTCCGTCATTTTTCTTCCATATTTATCATAGTTGATTTCAAGCCTGGAATATGCGATCCCATTCTCCCCAATCACTTTAATTCCGACAAGTCTTCCAAATTCATCATATGTGAATTCATTTATCCTCCCGTTTGCATATTCTATTTTTGAAATTTTATTGTCACAATAAACAAAATCAGCTTCCAGCTGTCCTTCTTTTTGATATAAAAGTTTTCCATCTTCATCAAAAAGAAAGTATGCACAGATTTCTTTATCATGATCGCTTTTAATTACTTTTTCCAGCATTCCGTTTTTATCGTATTCATAAGATATAACGTATGAGTTTTCGTCATATTTTAGATCCGAATGTTTTTTACATATCAAATATCCATCCCGATAATAGTTTTCTTCCAGCCACGGATCCTTTGCATTAATCTTCCGCTGATCATAACAGATACTGCATATTCCATTCTGTTCTTCTGCCCTGAATACAGTATTCAAATCATTCTTTATTCCCTGGATCTTTATTTCTTTTATCATTCCTTCTTCATAGCTTTTTTCTTCCGTATACATTTCGAAACGGGATCTTTCGTATTTCAGAGCAGACAATTCATCTATTTCAATAATTGCTGCGGTACCTGCAGGAAAGTAAAACCGGTGATATCCATCAAATATTTCATCATCAAAATGGTACTGTTTTTCCTCATCATAATATTCCTTATAATTCAGTTCTTCTTTGTTTGAAACAGATATTTTATACTTCACGTTTCCGTCCGGATAATATGCAGCAATCCCGACAGGTATATTAAAAAGACCACTCTTTTTATATGAGATACAGGTGATCATATTACCTTCATTATCAAAGTCATATGCATAATATTCCGGATTCTGTTCGGGCTCCGATATTTGGCTGGATGAAGGATAATCAGCTATCCTGTCAGGATCTGAATCTGCTATTTTTTTATCTTTCTTTATCAGTAAGCTCAGTGCTTTTTTATACTCGCCGCAGGAGATCAAACTTTGTGGATCCGCCTGTATTTCTGAAGGATTCAAAATCGCAGAACATCCATTTGAGAATATTAAACATAGTACCAGCAATATAACTGGTTTCAGAAACCGAAAAATAGTACCCATGGTCAAATTATATACCATTGGTACTTTTTGCTATAAATGATTGGCAGGATATTAAATCATTGTAATTATTTATAATCAGACGGCTTTTTGACAACCGATAATTCATCACTGCCTCCTGTCAGATATCAAAGCAGGGGCCTGAATGCTGATATACAGCATGAGCAGCTGATTTCCGTGAATTAATACGCGATGTTGAGAATATGCGGTACGGCTGTATCATAAACAGCTCCTGAAGAAGCATAGAATCATGCAGCGTCCAGCCAAAAAATACAGAAATGTTTCCCATCATATTTGTTTTAGGTGGATATGCAAAAACTACATTTGCAGTACTCTGATCAGTTTTATGATTCCTCGATCTTAACAGAAACAAATTTTTGATTTTTACTTTTCGGTGCTTCTGGGATCGTCATCTCTAACCGGCCCTTTTTAAGCAGAGGCTGCACATACCGCTGCATAGCATAAAACGTTGTAGTCATCCCAAGATGCTCTGTAATCTCGCTGCGCGATCTTGGAATCCGGCAGAATTCCAATAAATCCTGATATTTATCATTCTGCTTTTCTGCTGTCCCCTGTGTTTCCTCCATCTTTCTGTTATAGAGTATTACAACAAATTCATTTCTTCTGTTGATAAATACCGGTTCCGGAAGTCCCGCTTCTTTCATTTCTCTCCGGATTGTCGGGATACCGGAATAACGGTTTTCTGTTTTCAAAAGGAATTCTGACATTGTTGCCAGAGCCGGATTCCTAAGATCCGGTCTTGCCTTCCCCAAATCTTCTATTGTCATTCTGCCATACAATCCACCGGGGCTATGTATCTCCAGACGGTCACTGAAGAAATCAATCTGCACCGGTGTTCCTTCTGTGAAGTGACTGTAATCCCGATGGATCAGCGCATTAAGGACTGCCTCTCGAACAGCTCCGATCGGATATTCAGTTATGTCCTTACGTTCGCCTGTCCTGGGATCAATAATTGTACGGACTTTCATATTCCGTGTGCAGAAAGAAATTGCTTCTGTCAGCATTTCAGGAAGAGTGCCTTCAATACGTTTATTATCAAGAAATCTTTCGGCATTGATGCTTATATCTCCGATTTCTTTTCCGGGCACAACAACAGCTGTAATTGCAAGCTGCGGAAAATATCCCTGAGGATATATCCCAAAATTCAGGATTGCCGCCAATGTCGGAACACCGTTTCTTGTGATGGCAAGCATCTCATAGATCTGTTCTTCATTGAGTTTTGAAAAACCTGGACGCTCCATCTTCATCTGATTGACGTAATTAGTAATTTTGACCTGATCCAGCAGATCAAGTTTTGCACGTTCTATTACTCTTTCATCATCATGCACATGGCTGCGGAATGCTTCATACGTATAAATCTCATAATCTGTCATCGGCAAATCAGCTTCACCTACACGAACATATGACCCTTTTACCTTTCCGGCACCGGAATAATAACATGGACGTTCCGTCAGATCAGCAGAAGGTATTTCCGCTGAACACACCATTTTATTATCTATTTCCGCAAATGTGAAAACAGCCCTGACAGGAGGAACCATCTGATTGCATTGTTCCGTTACTTTTTTCTGGAGATCCTGTAAATCATAGACACCTACCAGCTTAAAATTCTGTGTCTCATCAATTCCAAAGAGGATAACCCCTCCCCCATCCTGGTTAGAAAAACTTGACAGGGTATCATACAGACGTTTCGGACAGCCTTCATATGCCGCTTTCACCTCAACAATTTGGGATTCAGCCTTCTGATTCATTATATGATCAGCTAATTCCACCAACTCTTCATTCAGCATTATATCACCCCGATTATTATTTGCCTAAATTTTAGCAAAATAAGCAAACAAATTCTACAAGTTTTAGCAAAACAAGCAAACAAATTCTACGAATTTTAGCAATTTAGCAAAATATTTGTTTGCTTATTGTCAATTAAGCAAACAACATCACTCAAATCAGCAAAGTGAAGTATTGGTATTTTACTTATCATGTTTCTTTTCATTGTTTTCATAAAGTATTATTGCTGTTCCTGCATTATTATTTTCCACTTTTCTGTCATTTCAAACCAGAAACTTTATGAACTATATTTTGTGATTGAACACAAAAGTGCAGAAAAAAGGCTTATTCATCGTTTTACCGATCAATAAGCCTCTTTTTGCAATGGTGACCTCTGAGGGACTCGAACCCTCGACCCACTGATTAAGAGTCAGTTGCTCTACCAACTGAGCTAAGAAGTCAGTTAACTTGCTCAGTTATAGTACCCCAAAGCAGACCGTTTTGCAACACTTTTTTCAAATTTCTCTTTGATTATCACCAGGTGTTCCGGAAAGTCTGATTCTTCAGCTGTGTTTCACAGTATAATGTTCTCAAGTACTGAAGGAGACGATCATTATGAAATACGCACTCATGAACGGTATCATTCTTGACGGTACCGAGCAGATGGAACCGGTTGAACACAAGGCGATCCTGATCAATGACGGTATCATCGAAGCTGTTATTGATGACAATTCACATATCTACGGTTATGAAAAAGTCGATCTGAAGGGCCGCTATGTGATGCCGGGGCTGATCAATATGCATGTCCATCTTGCCGGTTCCGGCAAGCCTCCGAAGAAACAGAGAGACAATACGAAACTGGTCAAGCTGATCTTCAGCAACCCTCTGTCAGCTAAAGCAGCCTATCATATGGTAGCTGATTTTGCAAGAACTGCCCTGATGAGCGGTGTGACAACAGTCAGAACAGTCGGAGGTCTCCGTGATTACGATTCCAGGATCCGTGACGAGATCATGAACGGAACACTGGATGGTCCGCGTATTCTCAGTTCAAATGAAGGCATATCTGTTCCGGGCGGACACATGGCAGGTTCAGTTGCAATGCCTGTCAAAAATGAAGAAGAAGCTGTTGCCATGGTACGTGCACGTGATGCGCAGAAAGTCGATCTGATCAAACTGATGATCACCGGAGGCGTCCTGGATGCCAAGGAAAAAGGAGTGCCAGGTGAACTGAAAATGCCGCCTGCCATTGTCAAAGCCGCATGTGATGAAGCGCACAGACTCGGATATAAAGTAGCCGCTCATACTGAGAGTGCTGAAGGCGTGCGTGTTGCGCTGATCAACGGAGTGGATTCCATTGAACACGGCGGCATGCCGGATGATGACATCATCGCTCTGTTTAAAGAGAAGAACGCTTTCCTGACAACAACGCTCTCCCCTGCACTTCCTTACTCAATGCTCGATCCGTCGATCAGCCATGTCAGTGAAGTGGAAAAATACAACGGCGACCTTGTATTCAACGGGATCATTGAATGCGCAAAGGCAGCTCTGGCAAATGATATCCCGGTAGCGCTGGGAAACGATGTCGGATGCCCGTATATCACGCAGTATGATTTCTGGAGAGAACTGGTATATTTCCATAAATTTGTCGGTGTATCCAACAGGTTCGCGCTCTATACAGCAACACTCAGAAACGCGCAGCTTGCAGGTATCGGTGACATCACAGGATCAATTGAACCTGGCAAATGCGCTGATCTGATCGTCACGAAGGAAAACCCTCTGGAAGATCTCAAGGCACTGCGTCACGTCACGATGGTCATGGCCCGCGGCAGGCTTTATGAGCATCCGGAGTTCAAGCACCTCCCGGAAGTCGAAAAACTGATGGATCCGTTTCTTGACTGATTGAACACCCGTCGGATTTGTGCTTAAATAATTACAGCAATGATCAGGTGCGGCGACAGCAAGGCATGTTCAGAGAGATGGCGGCAGGTGCAAGCCATTCATGTGTGCTCAAGCATTGGAGCCTGGGAGCTGAACATATCGGCCGGCCCGTTATCCCGTTAAAGTGATCCGCACACACTGTACGGATAAGTCGGGTGGCACCGCGCATGGAAACAATGCGTCCCTTCATTTGAAGGGACGTTTTTTACGAGGAGGAGAATACATTATGAAACGGATGTTAAGCGGCATCAAACCTACGGGACAGCTGCACTTAGGCAACTATATCGGTGCACTGAGACACTTTGTTGATTATCAGGATGAATATGAAATGTTCGCATTTATCGCAAACCTTCACTGCATCACCGTACCTCAGGATCCGGCAGAACTGCAGAAGAACCTGAAGGACTGTGTTGCACTGTATCTTGCATGCGGACTCGACCCTTCCAAGGCAACCATCTTCCTGCAGACAGATGTTCCTCAGCATGCACAGCTCGGCTATATCATGTGCTGCCATACATATATGGGTGAACTGAACCGCATGACACAGTTCAAGGACAAGCAGGCACATGGCGAAACAAACCTGTCCGGCGGTCTGTATACATACCCTTCCCTGATGGCAGCGGATATCCTGCTGTACGATCCGGACTATGTACCGGTCGGTGATGACCAGAAACAGCATGTAGAGCTGACAAGAGACCTTGCGATACGCATGAACAACAGGTACGGCGAACTCTTCAGAGTACCCGAACCGCTTGTCGCAAAAACAGGTGCGCGCATCATGTCTCTTTCCAACCCGGAAAAGAAGATGTCCAAATCAGATGAAACAAACAAGGGATGCATCTACCTGCTGGACAGCGAAAAGGTCGCCCGCAAGAAGGTCATGTCTGCAGTCACGGACTCACTGGCACGTGTTCATTTCGACCCTGTCAACCAGCCCGGCATTTCCAACCTGATGCAGATCCTGTCTTCCCTGCAGGATGACCGCAGCATGGCTGACATTGAGCAGGAGTTTGAAGGAAAAGGCTATGGAGACTTCAAGCGTGCCGTAGCTGATGCTGTATGCGGAAAACTGAATGAGATCCAGTCAAGATACAATGAGATCATCAGCTCCGGACTGATCGAGACAACACTGGATGAAGGTGCCGCAAAGGCAAGAAAGATCGCCGCAGTCAAACTGGCAAACGTCCAGCGTGCGATCGGAATGGAAATCATTGAAAAGTAGTTTCAGAAAAGATCATGCGATGCGCATGATTTTTTTCATCCTTTGTTTCCGCAGTATTTAAACTGTAATAAAATATATACGTTTTAGGAGGACTAATAATGAACGGATATGTCGAGCGCGTCTTGAATGAGACACGTGCAAAGAACAGCAATGAACCTGAGTTTCTTCAGACAGTCGAAGAAGTACTGACATCATTGGAACCTGTGATCCAGGCTCACCCGGAATATGAAGACCATGCGATACTGGAACGCATGATAGAACCTGACAGAGTGATCGAATTCAGAGTCGTCTGGGAAGACGACCAGGGCAGACCCCGTGTAAACCGCGGCTACCGCGTTCAGTTCAACAGTGCGATCGGACCGTATAAGGGAGGCCTTCGTTTCCATCCTTCAGTCAACCTTTCGATCCTCAAATTCCTCGGATTCGAACAGGTACTGAAAAACAGCCTGACGACACTGCCCATCGGCGGCGGCAAGGGCGGATCTGATTTTGACCCTCACGGCAAATCTGATAAAGAGATCATGCGCTTCTGCCAGGCATTCATGACAGAGTTATACAGGCATATCGGCATCAATACAGACGTTCCTGCCGGAGACATCGGTGTCGGCGGCAGAGAGATCGGATACATGTTCGGTCAGTACAAGCGCATCCGCGATGCATATGAAAACGGAGTTCTCACCGGCAAAGGGATCCCCTACGGCGGAAGCCTGCTGAGACCGGAAGCTACCGGCTTCGGTGCGCTGTATTATGCAGAAGAAGTATTCAAGCATGAGAACGACACGATCAAAGGCAAGACATTCGTGCTTTCCGGCTATGGAAACGTCACATGGGGTGCCGCAAAGAAGATCGCCGAGCTTGGCGGCAAAGCCGTTACGCTCTCCGGCCACAACGGTTATGTCTATGATCCGGACGGCATCGTTACAGATGAAAAGATCAGCTACCTGCTGGAAATGCGTCAGTCCAGAAATGCCAATGTCAAAATGTATGCCGACAGATTCGGCTGCCAGTTTTTTGAAGGACAGAAGCCCTGGGGCGTGAAAGGCGATGTCTACATGCCGTGCGCAACACAGAATGAAGTCGGTATGGAGGAAGCGAAACTGATCGCAGAAAGCGGTGCGAAATACTACCTGGAAGTAGCGAACATGCCTACCTCAAATGAAGCGATCGAATATCTCAAGAATGCAGGTCTGATCGTAGCTCCTTCAAAGGCAGTCAATGCCGGAGGCGTTGCTGTGAGTGCCCTGGAAATGTCACAGAACTCTCAGAGACTCGGATGGAGCACAGAAGAAGTAGACGAAAAGCTGCATGCGATCATGAAGAGCATTCATGATTCCTCTGCTTCTGCAGCAGAAAGATACGGTCTTGGCTATGACCTTGTCAAAGGAGCCAATATCTCCGGATTTGAGAAGATCGCAGCCGCAATGCTGGCTCAGGGCTGGTATTGATCAGAAGCGTCCGCAATCACGGAACACAAAAATCAAAATATGCAAAGAACCGCGAAAATGCGGTTCTTTTTTCAAATATGAAGAGTCTGCCTGTTATAATCTGTTCAGAGGATACAGGCGGAAAATCATATGATCAAGGAAATTATAAAAACTGCTTTCATACTTGCCGGACTGGGTCTGCTGGCCGGGTGTATTCATAAGCCGCAGATCATGGACGGACCCGGCATGATGTATGACTTTGCGTCATACGAGCTGAACGGTCAATGGACAGAGATCCTGACAGATACACCATGGAAGCTGTCCTTTGCGGATGATCAGATGACATGTACTGACGGGGAAGGAAATGAAACTGTTTCGGCCTATCAGTATCAGCTGGACAGTTCCACCGACAGCGGAACACTCACGTTTGAAAATACAGATCTTGTCTTTTCGGAGCTTCTGTATCGCAGACAGGTTTACAAGTACCAGCCGGTCAGACTGCTTTTTGAAACGGAAGGAACTTCCGTAACACGTATCTTTGCCAAAAACGAAGATATCAAATATATACCGGAGGACTATGTCCCCACTCCATTTGAAACTGCAAAGACGCCGGAAACAGATCCTGCGGTACTGGATGATGCATTCCTTCATGACATTCTGTTCGGTAAATGGATCCGGATCGGGTCAATATACCAGGAAGATCCTGAACCTCAGCAGATCACATTTGATCCGGAGGGATCCGTGTGGCTGCTGGAGGATGACAGTGAACGGCATATTCCCTACAGTGTTTCAGCAGGCACAGGCAATCTTTCAAGAGATCTTTCCATAGACAGCTGGGCATCGGAAGACATGTATCCTTCCTATTCCGAAATGAGATACCAGGCAAAGGTCATCAGCGGAGAAACCGTCCGCATGCTGTTCGGTCTGATCCCCATAGACGGAGGATCTGATCCCTATGCCATCGGAAACATCTTTGTCCGTGAAGAAGATCTGCCTTTGATCCCGCAGGATTACCATCCGGACCTCACCAGTGACAATGCTAAGGACCCGGTCACTGTCAGAAAGTCTTACTTTGCAGGAGATCTGCTTGACACAATGCAGTGGCTCGGCAAGACAAAAGAAGAAACCGGGATCCCCGCTGACTGCTTTGAAGGCGGAAATGCCCGGATCGATGGTTATCTGATGTCAGAAAGCACATACGGCTTCGCTGTATTCAGTGATGTATGTGAACATATTTATATCTATTGCAGCACGATGGATCTGGAAACATGCAGGAAACAGCTGGCAGAACGGTATGGTGAATCAGAACAGTATGAGCTTCCTTACTGGGGCGGTGTCGGAATGACCGAAGGATGGATCTTCCGAAAGGAACAATATCAGATCGATCTGCATCAGGGAAGCGAGCAGGATCATATTACGATCGAGCTTTCAGCATCAGAAGAGAAACAGTCGTAACGAAGCAAAAGCATCTGACCGATCAAAGGAAAGATGCTTTTGCTTTGTATCATCTGATTGCTGAAAGGAATCATGCCGTTTTATGACTGTTTCAGATACGGTATCAGCAGGAGATCTGCCGGAAGCCATGGGATCTCATCCAGCTGATCCTTTGTGATCCATCTGGCTGCTTCATGTTCCAGGAGACTGATCTGACCTTCTTCAATGTGCGCATAGAAACAATCCATGGACAGATGAAAATCCGGATAATCATATTCGATCGTTGTGATATAGCGATCTGCAGCGATCGTGATATTCAGTTCTTCCCTGATCTCACGTACGATCGTCTGTTCGGGTGTTTCCCCTGCTTCGATCTTTCCGCCGGGGAACTCCCAGCCGTCCTTATACGGACCATATCCGCGCTGTGTCGCGAATATCCTGCCTTCATGTACGATCACGGCAGCTGTTACTCTGATCGTCTTCATATGCCTCACGCTGCAGCAGCTGCTGCCTGAGCTGCCAGAACGGCATCGATCGCAAGTACGACTGCCAGTGCATTCACCTCATCAAGGGGATCCTTGACATCGATTTCATAGGAATCTCCCCATGACATCCACTCTTTATGAACTGATACGATCACACGGCTGTCGTTCGTGATCTCATATTCATGTTCATGCCAGCCTCCATCCACATGCCAGTCAAGACCTTCGATCTCATATTCCGATCTGGGAAATGAGAATTTCTTTTTGACAACGGCAATCATATGATTGTTCACGATCACCTCATATTTCGGCATAAAACTGAACACCTGCTGCAGGCAGGCTGCCTCATTGCCTTCATGGTCATAGATATGCAGGCGTTTCAGAAAAGTCCAGAATTCCCCTTCTGCCGTATAGCAGACCTCACCGTATTCATTGACGATCGTGAACCGGTCTTTCAGAGAGAATACTTTCTGTTTCATATAAAGTTTCATAATCGGACCTCTAAAAAATAGACGTGAAACCACGTCTGTTTTAAGCTGCGGCAGCGCGATTCGAACGCGCGCATGAGGGAGTCAAAGTCCCTTGCCTTACCGCTTGGCTATGCCGCAATATTGCCAGTTCATTTTACAACAGATCAGCCTGTTTGACATCTTTTTTTATCAGATGAGGCCAAAGTGCTTCATGGCGTTCAGGATGCCGTCTTCATGAAGACCTGTCGTAATATAGTCTGCTTTTTCCTTCAGTTCTGCCTCTCCGTCTCCCATGGCGATCCCTGTACCGCAGGCTTCCAGCATTGCCAGATCATTCAGGGAATCCCCGAAGCCGTATGCATCACTTTCATCTGCGCCAAGCTGTGTGCACAGCCATTTGAGCGCGCCTCCTTTATTGACGCCCGGCATTGTGATCTCGCCGCCGTTGCGGCGGTTGCCCATGGTCGACAGCATGCATATGAATGACATCGATGGATCGATCTCCCTGCGGAACATTTCGATATCCGCTTCTTTCTCAAAATAGACATCCATCTTGTAAACACTGCTGCCGTCATATGCACTGATCGGCTCTCCTGAGAGCAGTGTGCTGACACGCTGTGACGCGCCTTCTGAGATCTGACGCTTCTGTTCTATGATCCATTCCGTACGTGCCGTACTGATCGGATCCGACCATGCACGCTCATACCCCTGCACAAGCAGACCGGAACGGCTGCGCTCTGCCAGTCCGATCGTCTTTCTGACAGTCTCTTCCGGGATCGTCCTGGAGCGTATGACCCTGCCGTTCAGTTCGATCCCCGCACCGTTGCAGAAAATGATCCCTTCGATCGGCAGTTCTTTCAGATCCTTCAGGCTGTACACAGAGCGTCCTGTACACAGAAACAGATGATGGCCGTTGTCCGCAGCCATTCTGAGCGCTGTTTCAGCACTGTGCGGTACTGTCAGATCCCTGCTGTCCAGCAGTGTCCTGTCGACATCAAAAAACAAATACTTTCCCATACCCGTGAAGTATATCATCAAAAAAGCAGCTGCGCTTCTGGAAAAAGTCGGGATTTCTCTCGACACATCTTCCGGTGAGCTCGAGCTGCTTGTTGATACTGATATTTTCAAACACGTTACAAATCGTAATGCCGGCCGCAAAGCACAATCACTCCGCATTGACGGTCAATTTGCTGAAATCACTGTTGCTGAAGTCCGTTCGATGATTTCCGAGATCGGTTCAGATACCACGGCGGAATATCTTGGGGTTTCTCGCAGAAACCTCTTTTACCGCTTGAAAGCAACTGAAGAAAGTCATTATGATTTCCTTCTCTGAGTTCCTCTCCCCTCTTCATCAGGTTTTAAGTGTATGGTAGCTCAAAGGTTATTATTCATTTATCAGAAATTTCGGAGCGAGTTTTGAACTGATTTCAGGAAAATTCATTTGGAGCTGACTTTGGTAGCAGTCAGCGCATGGGTGTGGCAGTTCAGAGTAGTTCTTTGGTTCTGCCGACAAGATACAGCGGCATATTTGTAAACAGACCATCTTTTCTGTAACCCATTTTGGAATAACGGATTGCATGCTTTGGAAGATGATTGTTTACGTATTTTTTGAAAGTCGGAGCGTCTTTATCTTCCCCGCCCTTTGCTTCAATCGGTATGATTTCCATATTGTGCTGGAGAATAAAATCAATTTCACCATTTTTGTCTGAATAATATCGAGGGTTTATTTCAAATTGTCCCCGTAACTGCTGCAATACATAATTTTCTGTCAAAGGGCCTTTAAACTGGTAATCGTTCTTCAATAAAATCGCTTCATTTGATAAACCAGCCATATGCTTAAGTAATCCTGTATCAAAGAAAAACAATTTAAACTGATCCAGCTTATCGAAAGCGGCTAATGGTGCTTCTATCTTTGATACATTATGAATTCTATTCAGCATTCCTGCAGAAACCAGCCACTCAATTGCTTCTTCAAAATCTCTAGCACGTCCACCTTCGCGTACTGCTCCATATATAAACTTCTCGTTTGATTTTGACAACTGAGATACAATACTGCGAAACACCTGAAGAATTCTTCCACTGTTTACTTTTCCGTTATGCTTGGAAAAGTCATTTTCATACAGTTCAATTAACTCTTCTTGGATTTGAGATACTCTTCTTGGATCCTTTTCTTCAAGCCATGAAGAAACACATTCCGGCATTCCGCCGATAATCAAATAGTAGTTATAAGCGTCCAGTAATCTTTTGTGAAATATCTCCTCAATTTTCTGCCCTTTTTTTATCTCTCTGTAATATTGGTAAAGTCCATTATCTGCTGCCTGCAAGAACTCATCAAAAGATAATGGATAAACATTCATAATATTAACCATACCTACCGGATATGATTTTGGTTCAGCCAGTAAAGTTCCCAGCAGACTGCCGGCACTTATAACATGGTATTCATTTGCGCGCTCTTTAAAATACTTTAGTGAATTCAGTGCATCCGGGCATTCCTGTATTTCATCAAATATTATCAGTGTTTTTCCGGGTACACATTTCTGATTAGTGATCATAGATAGAAGTTCTATTATTCGATACGGATTCTTATTTGCCTCAAAAATCGACTTTACCTCTTCTTCCTCATCAAAATTCACATAAATCTGATTGTCATAAGAACGAGTGCCGAACTCTTTCATGATCCAGGTTTTTCCGGTTTGCCTCGCCCCTTTCAGGATGAGCGGTTTTCTGTGGATATCTTCTTTCCATTTATCCAGTTCAAGCATTGTATTTCTCTGCATAATTCATACCTCAAGCATATAATTACACATTTTTCAGAATAATTATAGATGAATTTGCACGTTTTTCCGTTGTTTTTTCATATCAAATTACACATTTTTCTAAATTATCGGAGGCTGATTCTGCACACTTTTCCAAATTGTCTGTAGTCGATCTTTTTTGTAGACTTGGCAAGGAAACCCGGTACTTCAGCGCCGAGATGAATTGCCGAATCCACAAAAATTCGATAACTTAAGTCAAGAGGCAATTTCATTATTATAGAGATTTCTTCATTGCTATATCTGTCCACGACGAAAACAGAAGATGTACTCCCAAATTGTTTTCGAATGATCTATATTTCGCTTAG
>CAMOPG010000024.1:0-23612 GCA_946622165.1 uncultured Erysipelotrichaceae bacterium | reverse complement strand
GACCATCGTACTTGCTGCACCGAAGGTGATCGCATATCCGGCTTTTGTATCATATACACGGACAGAACCAAGCGAACGGATCTTGTTTGCGTCCAGTTTGGTCGGGTCATAGAGACTGATGACAAGTCTGTCTGTTGATGAATGCGTCAGCTTGATGTTGTCGACTCCTCCGACAGCATCTATGACGCCCTTCACGATATGATTCTTTCTGCCTGTCTGGAACAGATCCAGTGCAAGGTATTTATAGTAGAACCGTGTGAACAGGAAGTAGACGAAGAAGCTGATCACGCCTGCCGCTGCGATCATCAGAAGCGTCTTCTGCAGGGATGTGAACTGCAGATAGCTCAGAAGTTCCAGCAATGTTCCGGGCAGTGCAGTCAATGTCGCTCCGCCTGCATAGTTGAAGCCGAGGTATACGCCCATAGCCTGGAATATACCGAACAGCAGTCCTGTATAAAGCAGATGGAAGAAATACAGTGCCGGAGCCGCGAAGAACAGCGTGATCTCCAGAGGCAGCAGTGTTCCTGAAAATATCGACAGGAGTGATGCCAGTATATAGAACAGCCTGGTCCTTCTTTTCTCAAAATAATCGGTTTTCAGTGAATACATAGCCCACAGAAGACCCGGTACAGCAAAGATGTTCAGCACATAATATGGCGTGATAAATCTTCCTGACATTCCGGTCAGGCCGCCGATCGCTGCCTGAGCAGTCCAGATATTGACGTCTCCTGCAACACTGCTGCCGACCATGTTCAGCCATGTACCTCCGTTGCTGCCATACCAGAACGGTGTACGGATCATGGCACCGATATTCAGCAGGGAAGAAAACCTGTCCAGCACTCCGTAGATCATCAGATTGACAGGATTGGTCGTATCGGATGAAATAAATTCAACTGCGGTATGAATGGTCCTGACAGCATACGGCCAGGCATATGCCATACCGAATCCTGCTGCAGCGGAGAGGATGACTGTGCCGATCACGCACTGTGTGTCTTTTGAGATAAAGGCAAACAGATTATAGTCGCTGCGTTTCCTTGTACGGTTGTAGTTGTACAGCGCGATCAATGCAACGATACCTGCACCGATCACACCTGTCTGCAGCGGATAATGAACCGCTCCTGCCAGTGATTTTGCACGTGCTGAAGTAATGGACAGACCCAGTATTGAACTGAATGCTGTGGAAGGCAGAGAAGATCCCGCAAAGCACATCGTCATGGTCAGGTATGCGATATATCCTGCAAATGCGGAAAGGATACCTGTAGCACTGCCTGATTTTCTGGTAACCAGACGGAGCATGAAGAATAACGGGAAATTCACGACCAGGAATGTGCCGGTCCTGATGCAGACTTCTGCAAGCAGGATGACCAGTTCATTCGTCATCGTGAAAAAAACACTGAATGCACTGTTTGTGAGTATATTACCGATCCCAAGCAGGGTCATCGCAAAATAAAGGATGCCGATGGGAAAAGACAGTATGTCATAAAGAGAATTCCAGTTGCGCATGAAAACCTTCTTTCGTGATGAAATTATTTTACCATGAAATAGCTAAAAAACTCCTGTCTCTTCAGCAAGGCAGGAGTATCTTGTTTCGG
Source organism: uncultured Erysipelotrichaceae bacterium (assembly GCA_946622165.1). Taxonomy (GTDB): domain Bacteria; phylum Bacillota_I; class Bacilli_A; order Erysipelotrichales; family Erysipelotrichaceae; genus Bulleidia. The sequence goes on along the minus strand of CAMOPG010000024.1, from coordinate 22,020 downwards.
TCTGATCAGAACAGACTCTTCAGTCTTGAATAATAGGAGACCTTGCGTCCTCTCAGCATGCGTACTTTCAGATTGGCACATGATGAGATCGTCACCTTTGTTTCATCTGTAAATGTATACACATCTGCATCAGCTCCAAGAAGCGCGCCTTTGAAGCTTGTCGCATAGAAATCCAGGACTGTATCGCTTTTCATGATGATCGGTGCTCCGAGGGAACGGTATTTGCTGTGATGAATGCCCGCGATCTCACACATCTCGATCAGATCCAGTCCTTCCTGGATGACTGCTCCGCCAAGGGATCTGTTGTATGCAGTGCTTCCCAGCTGTGTGCATACAAGGATACCCGTACCTCTGATCTTTTCAAAAGGCACTGTATTGACATATACATCCAGGACCTGTGTTCTTGCGGCATTCTCGATCCTGATCTCATTGACTGCATAATATGTTTCTTTGCCTGTATAAGCCTGCAGGATCGGATAGGTTGTCTCTTCATATTCATGATTCAGGAACGTCTCCATGAATTCATCATATTCACTGTCGCGATAGTCTGTATAAAAGCCGAGCGTTCCGGTATGGATGCCATAAAAACGAACTTTATTCAGCCGCTTGAAGAACTGGTGGACTGCATAAATAAAGGTGCCGTCTCCGCCGACAACAAATACAACATCCGGTTCTTCTTTATCCTCAATATAACCGTGATTATTCAGATCATGCCTGATCTGGTCCTCAAGCGACAGAGACACTTCATCAGGTCTTGTTACTATCGTATAACGTTTCATAATCTCACCCCGTTTAAGTATAACATCTGATTCAGAAAAAGAGCCCCTGCTTCAGGTGATCTCTGTACATTCACCTTTCAGCGGGAGCTCTTATGATTCATCAGCTGATCTTTGTGCCGGGTTTCAGACCGTTGACTTCAACGACACCGACAAGGTCATCATTCTTTCCTGCCAGCAGCATGCCCTGGCTTTCAACGCCGCGGATGACTGCAGGCTTCAGGTTGGAAATGACGACAATGTGCTTGCCGATCATCTGTCCGCATGTGTAGCTGCGGGAAATGCCGGAAACGATCTGGCGGACATCTCCGTCACCCAGATCGACCTGCATGATCAGCAGGCTGTCAGCATCCGGATGCTTTTCTGCTTTCAGTACGACGCCTACCTTCAGGTCGACTTTTGCAAAGTCATCCAGTGTGATCTGCTCAACAGCAGGTTTTTCTGCCTTCTTGGCTGCAGCTGCAGCTTTCTTCTGAGCTTCCTGGATCTTTTCTACTTTCTCAGCAACTTCCTTTTCATTCAGACGCTGGAACAGGATCTCCGGCTTCGCTGTAACATGCGTATCTGTTTCAAGCAGACCGAATTCAGAAACTGAATCATAGTCACGCTTCTGTGTGCCGATCTGATCGAAGATCTTTTCTGCAGTGACAGGCAGATATGCTCTCAGCAGTACTGCAGCGAAACGGATGCCTTCCAGAAGGTTGTAAAGAACTGTCGCAAGACGGTCTTTCTTTTCCGGATCCTTAGCCAGTGCCCAAGGAGCATTCTCATCAATATATTTATTGCAGCGGGAAACAAGATCCATGATGTCGTCAATGGAATCCGCAACACGGAGTTCCTGCATCTTTTCTTCGACATCAGCAACTGTCTTCAGTGCTTTTTCTTTCAGCTGTTCATCGATCTCTTCAGCAGCACCCGGATTTGTTACAGCACCATCGAAGTACTTGTTGGACATGGATACCGTACGGTTGACCAGGTTGCCGAGGTTGTTTGCCAGGTCGCTGTTGATGCGTTCTACCATCAGTTCATATGTGACATGGCCGTCCTGTGCATAAGGCATCTCATGCAGCATGATATATCTGACAGCATCCTGTCCGAACAGGTTTACCAGATCATCCGCATAGATGACATTGCCCTTTGACTTGGACATCTTGGAATCGCCTGTCAGCAGCCAGGGGTGACCGAAGACCTGCTTGGGAAGCGGTTCATTCAGTGCCATCAGCATGATCGGCCAGTAGATCGTATGGAAACGGATGATATCCTTGCCGATCAGATGCAGATCTGCAGGCCAGTACTTCTTATACAGTTCATCGTGGTTCCCATCGCAGTCATAACCCAGACCGGTAATATAGTTGCTGAGGGCGTCGATCCATACATAGATAACATGATCCGGATCGAAGTCTACCGGGATACCCCATTTAAAGGATGTACGGGATACGCAGAGATCCTGGAGACCCGGTCTCAGGAAGTTGTTCAGCATTTCATTCTTTCTGCTTTCAGGCTGAATGAAATGAGGATGTGTCTCGATGTATTCGATCAGTCTGTCAGCGTATTTGCTCATACGGAAGAAGTATGCTTCCTCCTGCATCGGCTTGACGTCTCCGCCGCAGACAGGGCACTTGCCCTCTTCTGTCAGCTGGCTCTTTGTGTAGAATGCTTCACATTCCTGACAGTACATTCCTTCATAATGACCCTTATAGATATCTCCCTGATCATAGAGCTTCTTAAAGATCTTCTGAACCTGCTTCTCATGGTAATCATCTGTTGTACGGATGAACTTATCGTAAGAAACATTCATGCAGTCAAACTGTTCTTTGATCACTGCGGCAACACCGTCGACAAATTCCTTCGGTGTAACACCCTGGGCAAGCGCTTTTTCCTCAACCTTCTGACCATGTTCATCGGTTCCTGTCTGGAAACGGACATCGTAGCCTGTCATTCTCTTATAACGGGCAATGGAATCCGCCAGTACGATCTCGTAAACATTTCCGATATGAGGTTTTCCGGAAGTATATGCAATTGCTGTTGTAATGTAATACGGCCCCTTATTTTCCATACTGTATGCCTCCTTTGGCTGTGAAAAGAAAAACGCCCCGGGAAAGGACGCCTTGCACGCGGTACCACCTTTATCTTGCCAGTAACGGCCACTCTGCGCGTGTAACGGACGCCTCCGGATCCCGCTCATGATTCACGGAACCGGCTCCAAGGCCATCTTCGTTCACCCCTTCATACAGACTTGCACCTTCCGTCTGCTCTCTGAAAACCCGGAATGAATTACTCTCCTTTTCCCTGCTTTTCCACAACATTATAATAGTTTGCCGTATCTCTTACAACACTTTTCAAAGTCTGACAGAAAAGTCTGACAGAATTATTCTGTATTTCATTTTCTGCATGAAAACAGCCCTTTTCATCGGCATTCCGCGCATAAATTATGGCACTCAAACAGCGCTGATTTTTGACACATCATGTTTTTTTATAATAATTTTTTCTTTTAAAAACAGGCATTTGTGTCATATTTTCTTACTACAGGCCAAAATATTCAATTATTGGTACAAAAACCTTGTTTTTTATTTTAAATAACTGCCTTTGACTTGTAAGTGATGTCGGAAAATGCTAAATTAATGCTAGTGTCCGTGTTCTAAGAGGGGGCATAGGGATATTTAGAATAGGAGATTCTTAAAAAAATGGCAACAGGAAAAGTTAAGTGGTTCAATGCAGAAAAAGGATATGGATTCATCACATCCGATGACGGAACAGATATCTTTGTTCATTTCACTGCAATTCAGGGCGAAGGCTTCAAAACACTCGATGAGAACCAGAGAGTTACATTCGATGTAACACAGAGTGACCGCGGCCCGCAGGCTTCCAACGTAGTTAAGCTCTAATTAATAATCGGAATCCTGAACGAACTGCTATTATACAGCAGCCGAAAAAAAGAGACACTGATCGTCTCTTTTTTGTATGCCTTTATTCGAAGATGATCGTTTCCAGTGCGCGTTGATCGTTCGGATCCGTGTCAACTCCTATGATCATGCCGATCGTATCGGCAGTTCTCTGCATCAGGAACGGCTCTGCCTTGCTCCATTCAACAAAGATCACAGGTGCCCAGAACAGCACAGTCTCCAGTGCTCCCTCCGGTATCACTTCTTCTTCATTCAGCTTGGATATCTTCTTCAGGTTATCGCGGTATACTTTCGAGCTCACCAGGAATGCCATCAATACCCGGCGTGCTGTGAGCAGACAGTCTGCGCGGACAGCCCTGTCTTTTCCTTCCAGGACTCTCAGTCCGCCCTCAAGGGCGTCCATCTTCCGTTTTGCTTCCTTGATCCTGTCCTGATTTTTCGCGAATTTCCGTTCGCCGTCGTTGTATTCCTGCCTTGCCTTGATCAGGTTGTTTTTGGCTGCGTTGAATGCTGAATCGATCTTGGCTGCTTCTGTCATGTGCGTTCTGACATTTTCTTCGAGGCGTTCGATCTCCAGCTGCAGTTTCTGGGTTCCCTCCTGGGACTTCTGCTGCTTCTGCCGGATCTCCTCCAGTTCCTTGCGCTTCTGTTCCAGTTCTTCCTTCAGCTGGTTCCTGTCCTTGCGGAACAGGCCGCCGATAAATGTTGTCTTCTTTTCAAGAACGGCAATTTCCTGTGTCAGTTCTTCTGCGCGCTTTTCAGCTGCTTCCAGCTCCGCCAGATTGATCGGAAGCTTTTCATTTGCGTCAGTCAGCTGTTCATCAAACACATTCATCTGTTCCTGCGCCTGGCGTTTTGCCTCCTGATGCACCATTGCCTGACGTTCAGCATCCTTGATCCTTGTTACCTGACGCTTGTTTTCCCTGTTCAGCCATGAATCTTCTTCTCTCAGACTGCGGAGTGCAGCAGAACATCTGCGGTATTCTGTCTGTTTCTGCGTTAATTCATCCTCTGATTCCAGAACTTTCCGGTAAGACTCACGGAACTGTGCCAATGCGTCTTCGTACAGTTCCAGGGATTCATGGATCCGGTATGTATTCAGTGTTCTGGCAGCCATATTCTTTACAGAACTCAGGCTGTCTGCCAGAAGCGGTTCATATCCGCTGGCGGATAATGCTACTTCGACTGATGCTTTGTCCATCTCATCTTTGGACGCAAAAGCCGTGATCATACCAAAACCATCCTCTGTGAACCTGCGGAGAGCGCCTGTGCGGCTGTCAAATGCCTGATCAGGGTCTTCAAATTGAGAGAGGAACGCTGCTTTTTCGATCGTTTCGTCCCTGACCTCGTCAGCCAGGAAGCTGATCAGGTCTTCTTTGGAACGTTTTCCTTTTATTTCATCAAATGTATATTCGAGGTCTGTCATAATCATATTACATAATACCACAGCAACACTTACAATGCCGATACTTCAAACATTGAATTTCCAACTTTCTTTTTAATTTTTCTCACCATACGAATTTATCCAGCCATCCTTTGTGTATAATGGCAAGTATTCAGGAGGGAACGATCATGAGAGAAAACGAGATCCCCGAAATAACGATAAACCATGCCATTCTGCATATTCTGGACTTTACGACAAGGCTGAATGTACTGTCACAGCAGGAACTCAGCCTGAATGAAGACCAGATATACGGATATGTCTTTCAGCATATATTCCGTACGATCAATGATACACGCCTGTCGGACGGAGTATTTGAGGCAGACAGCGACATGCTGCATGCGGTCCGTGATTACCGGGCCGGCAGGACTGGATTTATCGATCTGTCTGACGGGATCGCTCAGCGGTTTATTGATATATTTACGGAACATCCCGATCTGCAGGCTTTTGACCTGCTGATCGCCGATTATTCCATTGATCTGCGGCCCTGCTGCGCCATTCTTGTGCTGGAGAACACGCAGGCCTGGTCTCACCAGGTAGACAGCAGCACAGGCATCCTGATCAATGAGCTTGTGACGCATCATGCGGTCCTGCCTTCACCTACCAGAAAGATCAAAACATACGCTCTGATCGATCTTTCCTCCGAAAAAGTGCAGTTTACGGATGAAATGAAGACACAGGTCGATCAGAAACCGAAGATCCTGAAACAGGTGCTGGGATGCACAGAGGAAAAATCATCCGAGGAGGTGATCAGGATCCTGAAAAACATCGCTGTAGAAGTTGCAGAGGAACATGAAGAGGATCCTGCCGCAGTCCTTTCAGTCGTCAAAACACAGCTGAAAAAGAATGCGGAAGAAACAGAATCATTCTCTCCGAAAGACATCGCGGAAGATTTTTACCGTGACGCGCCAGTCCTGCAGCAGGCATTCCGTCAGAAGCTTGAGGAAACTCCGCTTCCGGCAACTGTCAGCCTGCCTGTAAAGACCGCCGTCAGAGTAGCCGGAAAACAGAAGATCAAAACCGATACAGGCATAGAAATATCTGTTCCTGCGGAATTGTTCTCGGATCCGGACTGCATTGAATTCACCAAAGAAGTCAACGGCACAACAACGATCACCATCAAAGGGATCCACAAGATCAGCTCACGTTCATGAACAGGAGGGACTGCTATGATCACCAAGGATAAGCTGGCCGGAATGATCGACCACACTAACCTGCATGCATACGCTGACCATGCAGACATGAAGAGACTGTGCGAGGAAGCTCTGCGGCATCATTTTGCAATGGTGGCAGTCAACTCGTATCAGACAGCGTATTGTCACGAGCTGCTCAAGGATACCGGGATACATGTCGGCGCAGCCATCGGCTTTCCGCTCGGTCAGCAGACTGCGGACGTCAAACTGTATGAAGCAGCCGATGCGATCAGCCACGGGGCTGATGAGATCGACTATGTGATCAATATCACCGAAGTAAAAGAAGGCAATTATGCGTATGTTGAAGATGAAATGAGACGTATGGTGGACCTCTGCAGGCAGAATAAGGTCATCTGCAAGGTCATTTTTGAGACATGTTATCTGTCCAGAAATGAAATTATCCGGCTCTGTCAGATTGCAAAAGAGATCAGACCTGACTATATCAAGACAAGCACGGGATTCGGAACAGCCGGAGCCACGGTCGAAAATGTCAGGCTCATGAAAGAAACTGTCGGCAGTGAAGTGAAAGTCAAGGCTGCCGGCGGGATCAGGACTCTGAAGCAGGCGCTTGAAATGATCAATGCCGGCGCTGAGAGGATCGGTACGAGCCGCGGAACAGACATCATGCGTGAATGTATATAAAAACCATTGATCCAATGCAAAAGGCTGCGGTTATACGATGCACAAGACACGTATAAACTGCAGCCTTTCATCATGTGCTTTTTCGATATGATCCCGGAATAACCGTACATTCAGGCGCAATCAGTATCCTGGTCAGTCTTCAAATAATGAAGCTCCCCTTGTATCGATGACATGTCTGTACCAGTCAAAAGACTTCTTACGGTACAGTCTGCCGCTTCCGTTTCCGTAATCATCATAATCAACAAATACGAATCCGTACCGCTTCTCCATACTGCCTGCTGAAGCAGCCACGATATCAAACGGTCCCCAGTATGTATATCCGAACACTTCAACGCCATCACGGATCGCCTCGTAGATCGCCTTCAGATGATTGCGGATATATTCAATACGGTAATCGTCTTTGACGGTATTGTTTTCATCCAGCTTCTCGATCATGCCGACGCCGTTTTCCGAAATAAAGATCGGCAGATGGTAGCGTTCATACAGTTCGTTCAGTACGAAGCGCAGACCCTTCGGATCGATCTGCCAGCCCCACTGGGTAGCTGTCAGATAAGGATTTTTTGCTTTGGAGCGGAATCCTCCGGTGTCAGATGTCAGTGCCTCGCCTTCTTTATAAACGGCTGACTGATAGTAACTGCACGTGATGTAATCGACCGTATTGTTTTTCAGTATTTCCAGATCTCCGTCTTCGATCTGCAGTTCAACATTGTTCTCCTCAAAGAACCGTTTCATCTGATACGGATATTCTCCTTTTGCCTGCATATCGATGAAGAAGTATTTCAGACGTCTCTGCCGGAATGCTTCAAACACTTCATCGGGATTGCAGGAATAAGGATAGATCGTGGAAACAGATGTCATGTCTCCGATCTTAGCAGCAGGATCGATCTCATGGAGCGCTTTGATGGACAGCGCGTTTGCCACAAACAGGTGATGCAGCGCCTGATACATGTCCTGCATCGGATGCTCACTGTTCCTGACATCAAGTCCGATCGCCCAGAACGGGAATGATACGACATTGTTGATCTCGTTGAATGTGATCCAGTATCTGACTTTGCCGCGATAACGCTCAAATACCGTGCGGCAGTATTTCTCATAGAAACCGATCACTCTGCGGTCCAGCCATCCGTTGTATTTTTTCACCAGATTCAGCGGGATCTCAAAATGAGACAATGTAACAAACGGTTCCATGCCCAGTCTGTTCAGCTCATCGAACACGTCATCGTAATACTTCAGTCCTTCTTCATTCGGAGCTTCATCATCTCCGTTCGGGAAGATCCTGGACCATGAAATGCTCATGCGGAAGCACTGCAGTCCCAGTTCATGCATCTCTGCCAGATATTCCTTGTAGCGTCCGTAGAAATTCACGCCTTTGCGGAAAGAATAATCGTCTGTATTGTTTCTGTCTTCGTTGTTGATGTCAAAATCATTGAAGGTACCTAGTCCTTTTTTTCTCAGGTCGCCATTGGAAAGTCCTCTGCCGCCCTGGTCAAATCCTCCTTCTGCCTGCATTGCACAGATCGCTCCGCCAAACAGAAAAGAATCAGGGAATCGCTGATCGTTCATAATTACCTCCGCTTTAAAATAAGCCTTGCTATCAGTATTTTATCATGCTTTTTTATATTTCCCTGCATACTGTCATGATAATCCAAAGAAAGAAACAGGGATAAGCTGCCAAGGATCCAGCTTATCCCTTTATCAGACATCATACTGTCTGTATGCCTGCCGCTTTCTTTATCAGAAATCTGCATCCTCCTGCAGGCTCCATTTTCCGAGCAGTTCCCACATATCACGCTTCATCTGCGGACCGAACTCAGAGAATGTATGCATCGTAATATGATTCAGATACATGCCTGTCACATAGTGGTCAAATCCGTTTGAGATCGTAGCCAGCGTTGTTGTCTGTTTGTTGACGGCTCCGTAAAATTCACTGTAAAGTTCATGCGGTTCAAAGATGATCGAATAGTTTTCATTCAGGATCAGCTGTGAGAACATCGATTCATCTGTGATCTCCATCGGCTCCAGCTGTCTTTCATGGAAGCGGCGCGGATTGAGATAACACTGTTCCAGTGTTTCTTTTTCCTGCTTCGTCAGCCGCTCTGCCGGAGGCAGATAGGCTGTGCCCATCGTGACCGGATTTCCTTTTTCCACCTTGATCATCTGTTCCCTGTAGCGGAATGCATTGACAGGTTCTCTGTTCTCCTGGTGAGACAGCTGACGTTCAAATTCGGCAGTCAGGATGTCACCCAGGCGGGCGATCTCTTCGTACTCTTTATTCTTTCTGACGAAATGCGGTGAAATATCCCCTGCCGGTCCCAGCAGGAACGTAAAGAATTCACCCGGGTGTGCTTCACTCAGTTTTCTGATGCAGTATCCCGGATATTCGCTTGTAAAATCAGATTCCCATAATGCCAGGATCGTCGGATGGCAGTTGTGGATCAGGAATGTGATCCTGCGTTCCCCATCCCCGTACAATGACAATGTCTCGGCATACAGATGAACTGCTTTGTGCTTCAGATCCGCTTCCCTGCTGTCACCGATCTTGTTGAAATAGCGGTACTGGTAGCTGTAGGTCACTTCCTGATATTCCGTCATCTCGATCGTTCCGACATTTGCTTTGATCTTATCAATGACAAAATCGATCCAGGCATAATCTGTTGTCATGCATGGACAGTTATGACTGTGTGTAGCAGATACGACGATATCAATCTCTCTGCCCACAGTTTCTTCGATCGCCTGCTTGATCCTGTTTCTGACATCCAGCCAGATCTCAACCGAATCGATCGATACATGGTACCAGGGTCTGTGTCCTTCTGCTTCAAGAACGATCATTCTGATATGCAGGTCATCCCAGCATGCCTGGTGTTTTTCACCACGGTGAAACAGCATCCTGTTGACCGGAAATTCCGGGTTGATCACCACGGATTTTGATCCCATTTTCATCATGTTATTACCTCTTTCTTATATCAGGTCGTAATATGTGATCAGTTCGATCTGGTTTTCATCGATCCAGTTTCTGACCTCTTCCGACATCATGGCTTCAGCATCTCTCATGCGCTCCAGTGACAGCGTTGTCCATTTCATCAGTTCACCGTCCACATATCCGGGATGTCCGCCGATCGCCGCATATTCACCTTCTGCCAGCCAGTCAGCACACTGCATGATCAGTGCAGTTGTGTTTTTATTGATCTGTTCTGCAGGATCGAATACCTTTTGTCCGGATGCTTTGGTCGTCTTTCTGACAGCTGCCGGGCAGTCACGTATTTCACGGAATCCCATTGCCTCCCTGATGTCATGGGAAAACGGTACATGTTCATCTTCAGCGATCCTCCGGATACTTTCCATATATGTCTCAGGGTGAATGGAATGCGGATGAAGGTAACCGGGTTTTCTGCCGGTCATCTCAACAAACCGGTCATATTGTGCCCGCAGTTCTGTATACACTTCTTCCAGAGGAAACATTTCTTCTCTGCCTTCCGGTGTACGGAACAGTTCATTCCTGATCCTTGTACCGCTTTTGATAAACAGTCCGTTCTCATCTATCAGATGAGGGATCTTTGCGGGATCAGCACAGCTGGGTCCGGCAACAATATTGAAATCAATGCCGAAACAGGCAAACGGACGATCTTTCATAAAACTGACCGCGAACGGTGCGCTCGGCATATTCGCAAACAGTCCGGTATTTCGCAGAACACCCCGGTCGATCGAATCCACGATTCCGAGTGTTACGCCTCTTGTAAAGCCAAAATCATCTCCTTGAGTTAATAATTTCATAAAGCACCTCTGCTATTGCTGAACTCATTATAGAATGCGCCGTACATCATTATTTGTCATAAATTGAGTTCTTGTTATACCAGTCTGTAACGAGATATTCTTTTTTCATAAACCCACTAGTCAATTCCTGCACAAATATGCGCTATAATAGTCATGATAGATAAAAAGAGGGAGTTATTATGAGTGATGTTCTTATCGGTAAAAACACGATTACCAATCAGGAAGTATTTTTAACATTTCCTACAGTAGCTGTCATTACCGGCAAAAAAGGAGCCGGCAAAACATTCCTGCTCTACAAGGTTATTGAGAGAAAAACAGATGGTCGTATTATCCTCTTCACCAACAAGCCTGATCATTACCAGGGCCTGGGCGGAAAAAATCTCAGAGTTCTGGAAGGTGAACTGGAATTCGATATTGATTCACATCTGACGATCGTTGATGTCAGTTATCTTTACCATGATGATCCGACAGTCGTTCTGGATGATGCGATCAGAAACTTCAACAAGAAGACAACAGCGAATGATCTGATCATCCTCGATGAAGCTTTCCCGACATTTGCGCAGGATGAATACAAAAAGGAACTTTACAGATCCATTGAAGACGGCTGGAAGGCTGGTGTTTCCGTCATCGTTTCAACAAATGATACGGAGAATCTGATCAACACTGTTCCCGATCTGCTTTCTATGTGCGAATACAGCATCTGCATGATCCAGGATAAAGACCTGGCTGTTAAGTTCTGTGAGCTCTCTGCATCCGACAGAGGCAGATACGAACTTCTGCAGTACTATGATGCAATGGAATTCGGTTCCGCCATTATCAGCAGGCAGGACGGCTCAGTTGATTTCACAAAGGTCGGCTGATCATAACAAACAAATAATCAAAAATAACGCAGATCCGAACAGGTCTGCGTTTTATCATGGTCTCTGCAAAATAAAGGCCGGAACCGGAATCGGTTTCAGCCTTATCGTTCACCATTATTACTGAGTGACTTTTCCTAAATATCTGTCATAAACACGGGAGACAGATGTGTGGTTCATGATCGCATCGATCGTTTCCGCCAGCATATCTGCGATGGACAGCTGTACGATCTTTGTGGTCTTTGCTTTCTTTTCATCAGACAGCTGGATCGTATCGGAGATCACAACTTCCTTGATCTCGGATGCTTCGATCTTTTCAACAGCGTCTCTTGAGAAGATACCGTGTGTAACAGCTACGTTTACTTCTTTTGCGCCGTGATCTTTCAGGATCTTGGCTGCTGCACAAAGGGTTCCGCATGTATCGGCAATATCATCCACGATGATACAGATCTTTCCGTCAACATCACCGATGACATTCTGTGCTTCAACTTCGTTCGGCTTCGGACGGCGTTTGTCAACGATCGCGATCGGGCAGTCAAGCAGTTCAGCGATCCTTCTAGCACGTACAACTCCGCCGTGGTCAGGAGATACAACAACGACTTCATCACTGTTGAAACCTTTTTCTGCATAATAATGTCCAAGCATCGGTCCTACAGCCAGGTCATCGATCGGAACATCGAAGAAGCCCTGGATCTGTGTCGCATGGAGGTCACAGACAACGATTCTGTCAGCGCCGGCAACAGTAAGCAGATCTGCAACAAGCTTAGCAGTGATCGGCTGATGAGCGGATGCCTTACGGTCCTGACGGGCATATCCATAATAAGGAATGACAACGTTGATCTCTTTGGCACTTGCTCTCTTCAGTGCATCAATGCATACGAGTACTTCCATCAGATGTTCTGTGACAGGTGTGCATGTGGACTGAATGATAAAGACAGATCTTCCGCGGACTGTTTCCTGCGGTGTTACGAGGATCTCTCCGTCCGCAAAGTGCTCTACTTTGATCCTTCCCAGCGGAAGTCCGAGTTTTTCCGCTACGGATCTTGCCAGATCAGTGCTTGAAGTTAATGCAAAAACGACAGTTTCTTTTAACATGATAGTTTTCCTTTCCCCTTTTTAGCGTCAGCAGACCAAAGGCCTGCCGTATCCTTTAGTCTTCTGTCGGAACGCTGTAAACGTTCGGGCCGATCGTTTCTCCTTGTCCGACCAGAGCATCTCTCAGGTAACTGCCCGGGAGAATCACTGCTCCATCCTCTATTTTTGTATTGCCGTATAAGCATACATTCGGATGGATCACAACATCGTGACCAATGGTGACATATGGTCCGATATATGCCGTATTCGGATCGACCATCGTTACGCCTGATGCCATCAGGCCTGTATTGATCCTCTGCTGCAGATAAGCAGATGCACGTGCCAGTTCAATGTTGTCATTGACACCCTGCACTTCCATACAGTCTTCTACCTGCACTGCCGCAACCTTGTAGCCATGACGGATGAAGATCTCAACCAGATCCGTAATGTAATACTCATGCTGGGCATTGTTGTTTGTCAGTTCTTTCAGCCCTTCAAACAGCAGTTCGTTGCGGAATGCATAGAAGCCCATATTGGTTTCCTTGACAGCACGTTCTTCCTCTGTGCAGTCCTTGTACTCAACGATCTTCTCTACACTTCCGTCAGCACCGCGGATGACTCTGCCGAACCGGTTGTCATATTCCGGCACAGCGGTCATGATCGCCATTTCCGCATGTTCGAGCGCTTCATAAAGTCTGGCATACGTTTCCGGTCTGACACACGGACCGTCTCCGTTGACGACAACGGTCAGTCCTTTTTCAGCTTCCAGCTGACGTGCCTGCATGACAGCGTGACCTGTTCCGAGCTGCGGTTCCTGAACCGCAAATTCACAGGTACCTGCCAGAGCCGCTTCCACAAGTTCATGCCCGTAGCCAACGATCGAAACGATACGTTCTGCACCGGCTTTCTTCAGATTGTTGACGATCAGTCCGGCCATCGGCTCATCCAGAATACGATGAAGCACCTTCGGCTGATCAGAGTGCATTCGCGTACCTTTTCCGGCCGCCATAACAATTGCATTCTTCATGTTTCACGCCTCCTTGCCCATATATAATATGAATATACAATTTTTTCAATCGTTTGTTTCACAAAATACAGTTATTTATTGCATAACCGCTTTTATTATAAAATTTTTGTCATTCTGACGAAATACCCTTTATATCTCATCAGATCTGATGTTTTTCTTAACAGACGGGGACTTTTTGTGATGCCGAAAACAGTAGAGCCGCTTCCTGACATCAGTACTCCGTCAAAACCGAGTGCCGTCAGGTCTTCCTTGATATCATGGATCTCCCGGACCAGTCTGAGGCTCACTTCTTCCAGAGAATTTCCGAGATTCCTGATGACGCCGTCATAATCGTTATGCATTAGTGCTTCCCGCATAGCTTCGCAGTCCGGATGCAGCACGTTTTCCTTATCCATTTCCGTAAACGCGGTTTTTGTGGAAACGCCCCGCTTCGGCTTTACCAGCAGAATATCAAAGTCAGTATTGCATTCGAACGGCTCCAGCACATCGCCGATGCCGGACACGAAAGCACATTGATTGAAAATGCAGAACGGTACGTCCGCACCGACCTTTTTTCCGACATTGATCATATCTTCCCTGCTCATATTCAGGTTCAGAAGCCGGTTCATGATGCGGATCGCCGCAGCCGCATCCGCAGATCCTCCGGCCAGGCCTGCCTGGGTGGGGATATGTTTCTGCAGACTGCATGCAAACTCTTCCGTGAATCCGTAACATTCACGCATAACATTGATCGCTTTGATCACCGTGTTCTTATCGTTGACAGGCAGAAAGGAACGGTTCAGAGACATCGTTGTCGTTTCTGCAGGCACCATTTCAAGAACATCATAAAAGTCAACAGGGGCCATGATCATTTTCAGCTCATGGTAACCGTCTTCCCGTTCCCCGACGACATCAAGGCACAGATTGATCTTTGCGTATGCGCGTTCTTTCATAATGTCTTCCTCCAGACTGTATACAGTGTACGGAACTGTTCCGCGGTCATATTCTGTGCCCGGATGCCGGGATCGATCCCTGCTTCCTCAAGCACAGCATTGATATTAACACCCTCCGGTGCATATGCCTTCAGATTGTTGTACAGTGTCTTCCTTCTTTGGGCAAAGCAGGCTCTGACCAGCTCGAAGAACTGCGCAGTATCCTCGGCTCCGTTTGTCTTTCTATGAAACTGAATGACAGCACTGTCCACGTTCGGAGCGGGAGAAAAGCATGTTCTAGGCACCTGAAACAGTTTTTTCACATCGTACAGATAGGCACTCTCAACACTCAGCGCACCGTAATCCGGGCTTCCCGGTCCTGCTGCGAATCTGTCTGCGACTTCCTTCTGGACCATGACCGTAATCCATTCTACCGGCTCGGCACACTCAAACAGCCTGAACAGTACAGGTGTTGTTATATAATAAGGAAGATTTGCGCACACGCTGACAGTTCCGTATGTCTCCTTCAGTTCCCTGACAGACATTTCAAGGTCTGCCTGCAGGATATCCTGCAGTATGATCTCGACATTGCTGTATTCAGACAATGTATCATCGAGCACTGCCAGCAGTCTTTCATCCACCTCATAGCTTCTGACATGCCGGGAACGCAGTGCAAGCTGTTCGGTCAGGCTTCCGATGCCCGGACCGATCTCTATAACCGCACCTTCACAATGTGAGGAAGATGCTATTTTCTGTACGATGGAAACATCAATGAGAAAATTCTGTCCGTAGCCCTTTTTCGCTTTCAGATCATATTTTTTCAGGATCTCTCCGGTTCTGGAAGGAGCCGCAACAGGTTTATTCATCATTCATTTCCTTTCTGATCTCTTCGTATGTAATGCCCAGATGGTTCAGCCTCTTCAGCATCGTTTTTGCCGAACCGAAGCCGATATGAAGCTTTCTGCCGAGCAGTTCTCTTTTTTCCTGTGAACCGGGTCCGCCGCTCAGACCAAGGTCCACCAGATCAGCCATGGTCAGATCACCTGCGTCCTGATCACTGTACGTGACCAGATGGTCCAGTGCTTCCGCAAGCACTGCCCCGTCCGCATGTTCCACACCGACCTTCTTTTCGGTTCTTGCGTCTTTTTTATCCACAAAGGCGTTCTGACACCCGGGTACAGCCTGATTGACCGCATGACGGATCATGTTTCCCGGTGCATCAGGATCCGTAAAGACGATGACGCCTGTCCGTTTTTGTGCTTCACGTATTTCGTTCAGGACTGTTTCAGGCAGAGATGTTCCGCCTGTTTCGATCGTGCAGCAGTCAAAATACTTTTTCAGGTTTTCGGTATCGTGTCTGCCTTCCACAACGATCGTCTGCAGGATCTTCCTCATAGTACCGCCTCATGGAGCAGGCGGTCATAATTCTCTGCGATGATCTCTTTCATTTCTTCAACAGGTTTTCCGCACACTTCCGCAATGACTTTCACAATGTGCGGAATATTGGCAGGTTCATTTCTTCTGCCTCTGAGGGGTTCCGGCGACATATACGGACAGTCTGTTTCGCTCAGCAGAAACCGCGGATCCACTGCAGCCGCCGCTTCCTTGGAATGCCTTGAATTTTTGAATGTGATCGCTCCGCCGAATGCAAGATAATAGCCCAGCTTTGTAAATTCCACAGCCATCTCCGCGCTTCCGGAATAACAGTGCATCACTCCCGGGATCAGGTGTTCCTTCATAATGTCATATGTATCCTGTATCGCATCCCTGGAATGAACAAGGATCGGTTTATGCACTGCTCTGGCTTCTTCGATCTGCCGGATAAACAGCTCCCGCTGTACGGGTTTGTTGTCTTTTACCCAGTAGTAGTCCAGTCCTATCTCACCGACACAGGCGATCCTCGGATCTCTGATGATCTCGCAGAATCTGTCCCATCTGTTCTCCCAGTCATTGGCATCCTCCGGATGGATCCCGTATGCACATGCGAAACGGAACGGATCGCTGTCAACAAGCGAAAACGCCTTATCGATCTCCGCTTCAGTTGTGCACATGATCATGATCCGTTTCACATCTGCCAGCCGGGCACGCTCCAGGAGCTGATCCAGGTCCGCTTCAAATTCTTCAGAGATAATATGTGCGTGTGAGTCAAGATAATATGTCATTCATTTACTTCCCCAGACAGAACCTGCTGAAGATCTCATCCAGCAGTCCTTCTCTTGTTGATTCTCCGGTGATCTCCTTCAGTGCATCATAGGCTGCCTGAAGATCGATCGTTACCAGATCTGTTTCCATACCGGCCCGCATTGCCTGTACGGCGTCCTTCATATGGCTCTCTGCCTGCATTGCAAGTCCGATCTGACGCTCGTTGTTCAATGTATCCCGGTAAGCGGTCTGTACATCATTTTCATATTTGTGTATGATCGCTTCTTTCAAAGCGTCCAGATCGTTTTCCAGTGCGGATACGGCGATCGTATCAGGTATTTCCGCCATATCCTTCTTATTATATATGATGATCCGTTCCTTATCCTTGGACAGTTCGAGCAGTTCCCTGTCTTCATCGGTCAGGCCGCTGACACTGTCCAGAACAACGATCACCAGCTGTGCTTTCTGCAATGCCTTCAATGAACGTTCGATTCCCATCTGTTCGATCTTGTCAGTGGATTCATGGATCCCGGCCGTATCGATCAGATTCAATGTCAGGTCTCCGATATGTACGGTCCCTTCAACGATATCCCTGGTCGTCCCCGCGATATCAGTCACGATCGCTTTGTCTTCCTCCAGCAGGGCATTCAGCAGTGATGATTTTCCGACATTCGGTTTTCCCAGGATCACGGTGTCAATGCCGCTCCTGATCTGTACTGCGCGGGAAGCTTCTGCGATCAGTTCATGGATCTCCTTCAGCCATCGCTCAGCTGAAGGCAGGATGATCTCTGATGTCAGTTCTTCAACATCGTTGTATTCCGGGTAATCAATATTCACTTCGATCTGCGCAATAATGGAGATCAATGATTCGCATAAAGGATCCAGCAGTTTTTTGACGCTGCCTTTCAGGGAATGCACAGCACTTCTGACATTCATGTCATCTCTGGCACGGATCAGATCGGCTACGCCCTCCGCCTGAGCAAGATCCATCTTGCCGTTCAGGAACGCACGTTCTGTGAATTCACCTCTGCGTGCCATGCGGGCACCTGCCCCCAGCAGCAGACTCAGGATCCTGCGTGTCACATATATGCCGCCATGGCAGCTGATCTCAACACAGTCTTCACCTGTATAGGAATGCGGTGCTCTGAACATGCTCACCAGCACTTCATCTACGATCCCGTTTTCATCCATGACGTATCCATGCCGGATCCGGTACCCTTTCAGGTCTGCCAGCGGTCTGTCCATGATCTTCTCACATACCGGGACCGCGTCATCTCCGCTGATCCTGATAACGGATATTGCGCCTTCTCCCTGCACTGTTGCGATTGCTGTAATTGTGTCCATACGTGCCTCCGGGTTCATATTAACATATTCGCTTCTGTTTTTTTCACTGCTTAAATGGTCTATACTTTTAACATGATGACCTTAAGACCAGAACTGCAGGAAGCATCTGACTATCTTGGCTACAAAAGCCTGACCCCGGTCCAGAAAGCATCGATCCCTTTGTTCATGGAGGGACATGATCTTTATGTACAGGCGGGGACTGGCGCCGGCAAGACTGCCGCATTCCTCCTGCCGATATTGAATCAGCTCGCTCCCCTGGAACGGAAGACCAGGGCTTTGATCATTGCGCCGACCCGGGAACTGGCTGTACAGATCAAAACCCTTTCGGAATATTTCTCCTTTGGTCTCAAAATTCAGACAGCCTGCATGATCGGCGGCAAACAGTACAATCATCAGCTGAATATGCTCAAGCACCATCCCGAGATCATTACCGGCACAGCAGGCAGGCTCCTGGATCTGATCAGACAGGGTCTGATCGATCTCAGTGACCTGAAGTGGGTCGTACTGGATGAAGCGGATATGCTGCTGAGTCTTGGCCAGAGAAATGAAGTCTCCGCGATCCTTGAAGCACTGCCTGCAGGGATCCAGACTGTCATGTATTCCGCAACGATGGATGAATCTCTGACCTCATTATTTCCCGGGGAATACCGGCGGGTCGTGATCGATGAAACCGAGGTCAATCCGCATATCAAACAGTACTATATACAGACTGATCAGATGCTCGAAGATCTTGCATTTCTCATGAGAGAGCTCCCGTTCAATTGCATTGTATTTTTCAACCGTCAGTCGGACTGCATCAAAGCTGCCAGGGCACTTCGAGGGCATGACGTCCCCGCGCAGGCATATCATGCCGGTCTGAAACAGACAAAGCGTGAGCAGATCATACGAGACTTCTCAAACGGTGAATTTTCCGTCATCTGTGCAAGCGACGCAGCTGCCAGAGGACTGGATCTTGCAAATATCGGTCTGGTCGTTCATTGCGGACTGCCGTTTGACAGGGAAACCTATATACACCGCTGTGGAAGAGCTGCGCACCAGGGCGGCACCGCATATTCCATCCTTCTGCTGAGTGAGGAAGAAATACAGTCAGAAAAAGGAAAACAGCTGATCTCAGACTGTGAAAAGCTGGCATCCTTAAATGAAATGGATCTGAATCCGGAGCTTCCGGTCTTTGAGCCGGAGATCCCTTTCAGCCTGGTAAACACATATTCCATTTCCGCAGGAAAACGGGACCATATCAGAAAGACTGACATCGTAGGTGCTTTATGCGAACTGATCCCGTTTGAAGATATCGGAACGATATTTATTGATGACAAATATACCGATGTGCAGATCCTCAATGAAAAAACTTTGCCTGAACAAATCAAGATCAAAGGCAAAATCAGAAAAATCAGGCTGAATAACTCACTTCCATTCTGAAATGACCAAAAACAGTGTAAAATGTTATGCGGATATGAAGAATATATCCGGGAAAAGAGGTAATCATATGGAACGTAGAACCGGTACCGTATCAAGAGGTATTCGCTGCCCTATCATCCGTGAAGGAGACGATCTCGCCAGAATCGTATGCGACAGTGTTCTGGCCGCTGCTGAAAGCGATGGCTTTGAGCTTCGTGACAGAGATGTAGTCGCAATCACTGAATCCGTTGTTGCCAGAAGTCAGGGCAATTACGCAGATATCAACGCGCTTGCAAAAGATGTCCGCGAGAAGACCGGCGGTGAAACAGTCGGTGTTATCTTTCCGATCCTTTCAAGAAACCGTTTTGCTATCTGTCTGAAAGGTATCGCATTAGGTGTTAAGAAAGTCGTGCTGATGCTGAGCTACCCTTCTGATGAAGTAGGAAATGAACTCGTATCTCTCGATCAGCTTGATGAAGCAGGCATCGATCCGTACCGTGACGTGCTGACACTCGAAAGATACCGTGAACTGTTCGGTGAAAACAGACATCCGTTTACCGGTGTTGACTATGTTTCTTATTATGAAGAGCTTGTTAAGGAACAGGGTGCAGATGTAGAGATCATCTTCGCCAACCGTCCACAGGCAATTCTTGACTATACAGATGTCGTTCTGACATGCGACATTCATACACGCAAGAGATCCAAGAGACTGCTCAAGGCTGCAGGCGCAAGGATCGTCCTGGGTATGGATGACATCCTGACTGCTCCGGTCGATGGAAGCGGCTATAACGAAGACTATGGTCTGCTTGGCTCCAATAAAGCAACGGAAGAAAAAGTAAAGCTGTTCCCGAGAGACGGCCAGACATTCGTTGACCGTACACAGAAGTTCCTGGTAGAAGCTACCGGCAAACATATCGAAGTCATGATCTACGGTGACGGTGCCTTCAAGGATCCGCAGGGAAAGATCTGGGAGCTTGCTGACCCCGTCGTATCCCCTGCTCATACAGAAGGACTCAACGGCACACCGAATGAGCTGAAGCTCAAGTATCTCGCTGACAACGATTACGGCGATCTGTCCGGTGAAGATCTGAAAAATGCGATCTCCGAGCGCATCCGCCAGAAGGACGCCAACCTGAAAGGCAAGATGGCTTCCGAGGGTACAACACCCAGACAGCTGACAGACCTGATCGGTTCACTGTGCGATCTGACCAGCGGATCGGGTGACAAGGGAACGCCTGTTGTCCTTGTACAGGGATACTTCGATAACTACACCAACTGATATGGAAACAGAGAGATTATTCCTGCGTCCATGGCAGATGTCTGATGCAGAACGTCTGTTTGAACTGGCTGCAGACCCGCATGTCGGTCCTCCCTGCGGATGGAATCCGCATCAGGATCCGGAGGAAAGCAGACAGATCCTTCAGAACATTCTGATCAATGATTACACATGGGCTGTTGTCCGCAGGGATGATGATCTCGTGATCGGCAATATTTCACTGATGCCGCTGCATGTCAGCAGACTGGCTGAACATGAAACGGAAAGTGAGATCGGCTATTGGCTTGGCTATCCTTATTGGAATCAGGGATACATGTCCGAGGCCTGTGCACGTGTCATCCGGTATGGTTTTGAGGAAAAACATCTGAAAGCCATCCTGGCATGTCATTATGAACATAACCCTGCATCCGGCAAAGTCATGGAAAAATGCGGCATGCGTGTGATCAGAACACAGCCTTCTGTACCTGATCAGTTCCGCAGCAGCGGATCGGATGTTGTACATCAGATCACATTTGATGAATGGAATGCATGAAAAAACACTTCGGTATGATGATTACCGGAGTGTTTTCATTCGGTTCAGATCGTCGGCTGTTCTTTACCGCTCTCAATGTGAGAAAGGATCCCGTCCCCGGACGGCTCGATCCCTTCAATGATCAGTTCCGGGTTTTTTGTCTTCAGGAAAGCCGCAAGGCGTTCTGCCTGTCCTTTGGAGCTGGTCGTATTTTTTGCGGACTGATCTGCTGAAATATATTCAACATCCCAGTTGTCCCGTTTTCCGGGTGCACCTTTCAGTTCCTTGAGATCCTGATAATAGAATTCCAGTATCTTATGATTATCGTAAACAAGCATTCTGTCTTCCAGCATAAATGCCTGTCCGATGATATAGCTGTCATTGTATTCCTTTGCGTTTTTGAATCTGCTCAGCTTCCGGGGGATGGACATCCGT
This sequence comes from uncultured Erysipelotrichaceae bacterium, assembly GCA_946622165.1. Classification (GTDB taxonomy): domain Bacteria; phylum Bacillota_I; class Bacilli_A; order Erysipelotrichales; family Erysipelotrichaceae; genus Bulleidia. The sequence goes on along the minus strand of CAMOPG010000024.1, from coordinate 319 downwards.
TCTGTATAAAACCGGATCAGAAGCACTGCAAGGATCAGTGCAGTGATCAGTGCGGCGATCCGGAATGCCGGAATGCCTGTTTTAAAGTAGATGGCTGCCAGAATAAAGATCAGAATTGCCGGAACAGGAAGTATAAACACATACTGCATTGATATAAATGCATGCAAATAAGATCTCACCATAAATGCCTCCCGTTTTATTATATGGTTCCTGATGCGGATTGTCATGGATCCTGTTCTGTTTCGCATACAGGGTCTGTGCACTGCAATATGTTTGGTATGAACAGAAGGCTTTTGCTACAATGAACGTACTGGAGGCA
>CAMOPG010000023.1:0-23864 GCA_946622165.1 uncultured Erysipelotrichaceae bacterium | reverse complement strand
GAAGACCGTCAGCTGTTCAAGGAAATGTGCCAGAAGATCGGTGAACCGGTCATTCCTTCCGAGATCACATATGATATCGAAGAAGCAAAGCTCGCGGCAAAGCACATCGGATATCCGGTCGTTCTGAGACCTGCGTTCACGCTTGGCGGAACAGGCGGCGGTTTTGCCAACAACGAAGAAGAACTTGTAGAGATCGGCGTCAATGCATTCAACCTTTCCCCGGTACACCAGGTACTGATCGAAAAGAGCGTCAAGGGCTACAAAGAGATCGAATTTGAAGTCATGCGCGACAGCAATGACAAAACGATCACGATCTGCGGCATGGAGAATGTTGACCCGGTAGGTGTTCATACAGGTGACTCCATCGTAGTCGCTCCGATCCTTTCCCTGAATGACCATGATCTGAAAATGCTGAATGACAGTGCGATCAAGATCATCCGTGAACTGAAGATCGAAGGCGGCTGCAACGTTCAGTTTGCGCTGCATCCTGAAACAAGCGAGTATTACCTGATTGAGGTCAATCCCCGTGTCTCCCGTTCATCAGCGCTCGCATCCAAAGCCAGCGGTTATCCGATTGCACGCGTAACTGCCAAGATCGCCATGGGTATGGCTCTGGAAGAGATCGAAGTTGCAGGCACGACTGCAGACAAGGAACCGAAGCTCGATTATATCGTTGCCAAATTCCCGCGCTTCCCGTTTGATAAATTCCCGAACACGCCGAATCAGCTCGGCACACAGATGAAGGCAACAGGCGAGGTCATGGGCATCGGATCAAATCTTGAAGAATGCATCCTCAAGTCTGTCCGTTCCCTGGAAACCGGTGTATATCATCTGTATATGCCTAAATTTGACAGCTTCACGACAGAAGAACTGCTGTCATATGTCGGGGAATTCCGCTATGACAATATCTTCGCCGTAACAGAACTGCTCAGACGCGGCGTTTCCGTCAAGAAGGTACACGAGATCACCATGATCACGGAGCTGTTCCTGGATTCGATCGTCAAGATCATTGAAATGGAACGGAAGCTGGCTGCGAATCCCGGCAATACTGCTATCCTGCTTGAGGCAAAGAAGATGGGCTTCGGCGACCGTTTCATCGCGAAGCTCTGGAAGCAGAATGAACTGGATGTCTACAATCTGCGCCTTGAGAACAATATGATGCCCGTATTCAAAATGGTGGATACGCTGCATTCAGGCAAATATATCGCATATCACTATTCTTCCTACACAGGCGAAAATGCATCCGTGCTCTCTGACCGCAAAAAGATCATCGTGCTCGGTGCCGGTCCGATCCGTATCGGACAGGGCGTTGAATTTGACTATTCGACCGTGCACGCAGTACAGACGATCCGCAAGGCAGGCTATGAAGCGATCATCATCAACAGCAACCCCGAGACTGTTTCGACTGACTATGAGACGTCCGACAAGCTGTACTTCGAACCGCTGACGCCGGAAGATGTCATGAACATCGTTCACTTTGAAAAGCCGATCGGCGTCATCGCATCCCTTGGCGGACAGACAGCGATCAACCTGGCAGAGCCGATCATGAAGAGAGGCGTCAGGATCATCGGTACGGATGTTGAAGCGATCGACCGTGCAGAAAACAGGGACAGCTTTGAAAAAGTGCTTGTAGAACTCGGCATTCCTCAGCCTCAAGGCCGTGCCGTCACCAAGATCGAAGACGGTCTGTCTGCAGCCAAAGAGATCGGTTATCCCGTTCTTGTCCGTCCCAGCTTTGTCCTTGGCGGCAGAGCGATGCAGATCGTTGCCAACGAAGAACAGCTGAAGCACTATCTGAAAACAGCAGTTGAGATCGATGAAGAAAAGCCGGTGCTTGTCGATAAATACATCAGCGGCAAAGAAGTTGAAGTTGACGCGGTATGCGACGGCAGAAATGTATTTGTGCCCGGCATCATGGAACTCGTTGAACGCACGGGCATCCATTCAGGCGACTCGATCTCCGTATATCCTGCATTCAGCATTTCCGACCGTGTGAAGGGAATCATCCTGCAGTATACAAAGAAACTGGGCCTCGGCATCGGAATCATCGGTATTTACAATATCCAGTTCATCGTTGATGAACATGAGAATGTATATGTCATCGAGGTCAATCCCCGTTCATCCCGTACGGTTCCGTTCCTTTCCAAGGCAACCGGCTATTCACTGGCTGACATTGCAACAGAGGTCATTCTCGGCAAGAGCCTGAAGGAACTCGGCCTCTTCGATATCTATCCGGAAGAGAAGAAGCGCTACTATGTCAAGGTCCCTGTATTCTCCTTCAGCAAGATCAAGGGACTGGATGCTTACCTGTCACCTGAAATGAAGTCGACCGGTGAAGCGATCGGTTATGATGACAGACTGAACAGGGCACTGTATAAGGCTCTGCAGGCATCCGGCATGAGCCTGAGAAACTACGGTACCGTGTTCGCGACGATCGCGGATGACGATAAGGAAGAAGCACTCCCGCTGATCAGAAGATTCTATAACCTCGGCTTCAACATTGAAGCGACCGGCGGAACAGCTGACTATCTGAAGAAAAACGGGATCCGCACGCATGTGCTGAAAAAGATCAGTGAAGATCCGCATGATATTCCCGACGCGATCCGTCAGGGCCATATCGCGTATCTGATCAACACAAGAAATATCAGTTCAGACAGCGAAAACAATGACGGCGCGCTGATCCGTATGTGTGCTGTCGAGAACAATACGACAATGTTCACTTCACTTGATACCGTCAAGGCACTGCTGGATGTACTGGAAGAGATCACACTCCGTATCTCAACCATTGATGCCTGATCAAACAGAATTTATGTGCAAACTGCAGACTCGTTCTGCAGTTTTTTTGAAAGCAATTGTGCTTTACTTTTCTGCTGCAGGAGCGTAATATCTCTTTTGGTAAACCAAAAATGAAAGTAATGGTTTACGAGATGATGAAACTAACAGTTAAAGAAATGGCATACACGGCCATCATGGCGGCAGTGATCTGTGTCCTGTCTCCGATCGCGATCCCTCTTGCAGGAGAGGTGCCTGTATCGCTGGCAACACTTGCGGTCATGCTGTCGGGAGCTGTGCTGGGCAGAAAACTCGGTACGCTTGCCGTGCTTGTCTATATTATCCTCGGTATGATCGGCATGCCGGTATTCGCAAATTATGCTTCCGGAGCAGGGATCGTATTCGGCATGACGGGCGGTTATATTGTCGGCTATCTGCCTCTTGCATATATGACAGGGTTATTCAGTGAGCGATGGGGAAAAGAGAAGAAATACATGTCCATTGCCTGCGGCGCACTGCTCGGCAATCTGATCCTGTATATACTCGGAACAGCCTGGTTTATCCGCTGCACGGAAATGGCGCTGTCCGGCGCACTGGCAGCCTGTGTCATCCCGTTTATCCCGGGTGACCTGCTCAAGATCGCAGCTGTGTGTCTGCTGACTCCTAGGATCAGACCGTTTCTGGAAAGCAAATTGAAAAACGCATAAAAGAAAAGAGATCCTAGGATCTCTGCCAGCTTCTGATGGAAACTTCACCGGACTGCAGCACCTGTGTGCTGTGATCCGGTTTTTCAATGATCAGGTGACCGTCATCATCGATGGAAACAGCTTTTCCCTGCATCAGCTGATTGTTGTATGTATATGTGATCTCTTTCCCGAGAACGACCGAATGCATACGGTACGCCTCCATCAAAGCAGGATCGTCCAGGTGATCGCACCAGTACAGAAGACGTTTCCAAAGGGCAGCTGCCAGAACTGATCTGGAAAGATTGTCCGCACCAAGCGATCCGGCAGTATCCCGGATATCCTCCGGAAGCTCGGAATCTTTGCAGTTGATGCCGATCCCGATGATGATGCGGTCGATCTGTCCGGTCTCAAAATCAGTGATCGCTTCTGTCAGAATTCCTGCGGTCTTGCGCTCAGCGATAAACAGATCATTGACCCATTTGATGCCCGTATGGATGCCTGTTGTTTCTGCAATCGCTTCAACAGCTGCCACAGCAGCGGCAGGGGTGATCCTGAAAATGTGCTCGGAATCCCTTGGCTGTATGATGAGGGATAAATACAATCCTGTATTTTTCGGTGAGTAAAAGCTTCTTCCGCGTCTGCCTCTGCCGGCTGTCTGATGGTTTGCGGCTATGAGCGTACCGTGGACAGCTCCTTTAGCACACAGGATCTTTGCATAGTTATTGGTGGAGTCGATCTCGTCGAACACATAAACTGGATATTCTACATCAGGGGCATGCGAACGGATCAGGTCTTCCCGCAGAAAATCATTGTTTGCGGTAAAGCAGTATCCCCTGGATTGTGACGAATCAATATCAAAGCCTTCATTCTGCAGTGATCTGACGGCTTTCCATACGGCAGCTCTGGATACGCTGAATTCTTCAGCCAGCTCTTCGCCTGAAAAGTATGTATTGATATTTGCCGAGAATTTCTCCAGAAGTTTATCTTTCAGTGCCATAACTGCCTCACACGTAAACATCTTAATCAGTTTTCAGACCCTGTGCAAGCCGTCATGAATGGTCTTGCACGTGACTTTGCATGTTAAATATCGGATAATCACATTGAAAGAAACGGAGAACAGCAGATGACTATCACGGAAAACAATGCCGCATCGGACATGATGGAAACGACCTGCTTCCTGCAGGAGCAGGGCATGTGTCATGTGATCGATATTCTTCCGAAAGTCATGGAAAGCAGAGACTTCTTTGAACTGGAAGAATACCTGGCTGCTCATTATCTGAATGATTTTGCGGACAGGATCATCCGGATCATTCTGAAACTGATCTGCTATGAACCTTCTCAGCTCTTTCTGACGGAACTGCCGGAAGGATATGAAGGTCTGCTGAAGCGATATCCGATCGAAACAGATCTCAGATCAATGAAACTGGAGGAGATCGCTGAAATCATCAGGGAAGTGATCGTCAGGGACAGATCATCGGTGCAGGTACTGACAGGTGGCAGATGCCGGTTCAATATCAGTGTGAACGGATGGTATTCCGTTGATGTATACGGACTGGATGAGTATAGTCCGGAGTATGAACTGACAGAAGCCCTGGTCCGCCAGGAAGGACTGTTTCTCAGGAAAGCGGGTGAGTGATCATGGAGTTTCAGCGTCTCTTGATCAATGATGAACAAGGCATCCATGAGATGTCACGCATGGCAGAAGCGATCGTCCGCGAACATTTTGATCCGCTCATCGGGAAGGAACAGAATGATTATATGATCGCAATGTTCCAGAAACCGGAAGCGATCCGCAGCCAGCTGGAACATGGAACAAGATATTATTTTGTGCTTCATGAAGGAAAGAGGGCCGGATTCCTTGCATTCTATCCGAAAGACGCAGTGATGTATCTGAGCAAGTTTTATCTGTACCGCAGTGAACGGGGAAAAGGCTTGTCCCGAAAGATGCTTGCGTTCGTCAGATCAAAAACGATCAAAGAAGGTCTGCATGCGATCGAACTGAATGTCAACCGGCACAATATGGCAGTGCAGGTCTACGAAAAACTCGGATTTCATGTGGTCAGGGAAGAAATGAATGATATCGGAAAAGGCTATTATATGGACGACTATGTACTGCGCATGGACCTGTAACGAGCTGCATGCAATATCAATGTGATTTTCATTCTCTTCTCTTGTGTCAAGTAATTTTCTGTTTTAACATTTTTGTAAGGCAATCGCTTAACACTTCGCTTCAGAAGCGCCAATTGACGTCTGAACGATCAATAACAACGTTATTATTATAAAGTGCACGGAATGCTGAAAGCCGGGAGGGTGTCAAATTGAAAAAAGTATTAGGAGTGACATTCGGCAGTCTTCAGAAAAAGGTAGTCACGCTCGTTATGACCGTGATCCTGCTGACAGTCGGGCTTTTGGCATTGGTTTCCTATTTCCAGAACCAGATGCTTGTCAGTATCGTTGAAGAAACGAGAAATGAACAGCAGCAGGCTATTTCGAGGACCTCCGAAGAAACAATGTCGCAGATCCTTGAAAACTCCATCATCAGAATGACCGTTCTGGAAGCTCAGAAAGCTGATCATGAATTCTCGGAAGTGGCGAATGATGTTCAGATGCTGAAAAGAATGGCTGTTCTGCTGCTTCGGAAAAATGAGCCGGCAGAAGAGCCGCTGGCGCTGCCGGATGCCGCAAATGACGGAACAGTCACAGCGATGGTACTGTGCGAAGAAGGCGTAGATTACAGAACATCCGTGCATCTTCCTGTCATAGCGAATATGAAGGATGCGATGATCGCGCTTGATACCGATTCAGAAAAGATCAACGGATGCTATATCGGTCTGGCTGACGGCACGCATTTTGTGGTGGATGACGTGTCCAGCGATAAAGTGGATGAGAACGGCCGTCCGCTTCCGTTCCCGGTCAGACAAAGACCATGGTATCATGGTGCCGTTGAAACAAATGATGTCTTTTTTACGGGCATCATCCGTGACGCATTCAGCAATGAACTCGGCATCACATGTTCTGTTCCGATCAAGAAAGACAACGAACTGATCGGTGTAGCGGGAATCGATATCGTGCTCGAAAGCATGGACGAACTCATCAACTTTTCACATACCCGCGGGGATTTCGTGATCGTTGTGAACGATCAGGGCCATGTGATCCTGGCTCCGCCCGGCAACGGACTTTTCTCCGTTGAGGCGGCGGATCAGGCAGAAGACCTCAGGGAAAGCGACAACAAGGAATTCGCTTCATTTATCTCTGATGCACTGAATAAAACAACAGATCTGACACTGATCACGATCAATGACAAAGAATACTATATGGTCGGTTCTCCCATGCCTACAGCAGGGTGGGCGGTTATTTCGATCATTGAAAAGGATATTACCGATGAACCGGAACGTCTGCTGCTTGAGGAATATGACAGGATCAATGAAATAGCCAGGACGAAATTCAAAGAAGGACAGAGCAGAACGATCAGGACGAGCATTATATTTGTGCTGACCGTGCTGTTTGTAGCAGTATTCCTGTCACTCTCCGCATCTCATGAGATCGCCAAGCCGATCGAGATCATGACCAAAAACATCCGGCACAGCAATATGTCCGGCAAGCTGTTTGAGATGAAGGATGACTACCGGACGAATGATGAGATCGAGATCCTGGCGGAATCCTTCAATGACCTGTCAAAGCAGACGAAAAAATACATCAATGACATCACGGAGATCACAAAAGAAAAAGAACGTGTCAGAACGGAGATGCAGCTGGCCAACCGTATCCAGCAGGATATGATCCCGCATGTATTCCCGCCGTTCCCGGAACACGATGAGTTTGAGATCTACGCCTCCATGGATCCGGCCAGAGAAGTCGGAGGGGATTTCTACGATTACTACTTTGTCGATGATGATCATCTGTGTCTGGTGATCTCGGATGTCAGCGGCAAGGGCGTGCCGGGTGCGCTGTTCATGATGATATCCAAGGTCATTTTGCAGAATCTTGCAATGATGGGAAAGGGACCTGCTGAAATACTCAGACAGACCAATGAAGCCATCTGTGCAAACAACAATGAAGAGATGTTCATTACTGTCTGGATCGGTATTCTGGAGATCAGCACCGGAAAGATCATAGCGGCAAATGCCGGACATGAATATCCCGCAATCATGAAAAACGGACAGTTCTCATTGCTGAAGGATAAGCACGGATTTGTGATCGGCGGTATGGAAGATATGTCATACAAGGAATATGAGATCACGCTTGAGCCCGGAGACAAGCTGTTTGTCTATACAGACGGTGTTCCCGAATCCACAAATACTGCAAATGAGATGTTCGGTACAGACCGTATGATCGATGTGCTCAACGAAGATCCGCAGGCTGCTCCTGAACAGATCCTGCAGCGGATGAGCAAAGCACTGGATGACTTTGTGCTGGAAGCTGAACAATTTGATGACATCACAATGATGTGCATTGCATACAATGGAACAAAAAGGATGGATGATAAAAGCGTATGAACCAAAATCTTGCAAAACGTATTTTCTGGTGCATGATCGGCGTAGCTGTCATAGGTGTCGGCTGTGCTGTATTTAAGGTATCGAATCTCGGAAATGATGCATTTACCGCACTCAACATCACGATCTCCGAACGGACAGGGATCTCCCTGGGAACTGTTACGCTGCTTGTGAACTGTGTATATCTGCTCGCACCGCTGTTTTTCGGCAGAAAGTATATCAATATCGGCACCATTCTGAATGGGGGACTGCTCGGATATCTGGTCGATTTCTTCTACAAGACACTGATCGGCATCTTCGGCAAGCCTGTATCCTTTGTGAATCAGCTGATCTGGCTGGTGCCTGGCGTCATCATCATTTCGCTGGGACTCTCACTTTATCAGAACGCTGACCTTGGCGTAGGACCGTATGATTATCTCGCGCTCGGCATGAGAGACCATCTGAAGCTTCCTTATTTCGGATGCCGTATCTTTACGGACGGCATGTGCGCGCTCGGGGCATGGCTGCTCGGCGGACTGGTCGGTCTGGGAACACTGGTATGTGCGTTCTGCCTCGGACCGTTCGTTTCGTTCTTTGACCGCAATGTATCGGCAAAAGTGATGCAGCGCTGAGGGCAGAAAGAAATTCAGTTTATATCCGGAAAGAATGAGAACATAAGTGCATTTCTCATTCTTTTAATTTGTAACAAAATACGATCTGTAAAAAAGGTTTTCGAATGCTGAAAAAAAAACAAGACAAATTGACAGGAGAAATCAAAATAGGCTATCCTATAAGAGGAGTTATACGTACTGTTTTCAGAGGGAGAATACAATGGAACAGAATAAGAATACAGCAAGGATCTTCGGTGCAGCACTGATCTTCCTTGGTGCGGCTCTGGGTTATGCGTCAGGACTCGGAAAGACTGACTCAGAAACAGCCGCAAAACCTCAGCCGCCGGCAGAGACAGCCAAAGCTGAAACAGCTGCAGAGACAGCCAAACCTGAATCAGCACCGATCGTTCAGACAGCGAAGGTTGCTGAAGAAGGCACAGGCGTCATCGTAACAAAATCAGCTGACTGGGCTGAACAGTTTCCGAATGAATATGCGACATACATGAAGAATGATGAGAATGATGAGATCCACAGTTATCTGGAGCTGCATCCTTATCTGAAAACTCTGTATGAAGGATATGGATTTGCGATCCAGTACGGAAGCGCCAGAGGCCACACGTATGTAGTTGAAGATGTTCAGTCTACCGGAAGACCTCATAAAATGGCGAACTGCTATACATGCAAGACTTCCAATCTGACAGCCAAAGTTCTGAACGAAGGCGACAGTGCCTATGCAATGAACTTTGACGATCTGACGCCTGAGATCACCGATGCATTCGGATGCTTCCACTGTCATGAGAATGAACCTGGTGTTCTGACAGTCACGCACAGATATCTGTATGACGCTCTGGCAGGGGACTTCGAGAATGTAGCGCCTGCGACCATGAGCTGCGGACAGTGCCACAGTGAATATCATTTCAATCCTGAAACAAAGGCAACAACACTTGCTTATACAGGATTGGCTCAGATGAATCCTGACGACATGCTGAACTTCTACAATACCGGTTTTGCAGAACCGTTTGCTGACTGGACTGAAGAAGACACAGGCGTCAAGAAGCTGAAGGTACAGCATCCTGAATTCGAGACATTCCTTGGTGAAGGAAGCCCGCACCGTGCAAATATGACATGCGCTGACTGCCACATGGGCAAGACAACAGCAGAAGACGGAACACAGTTCACAAACCACTACTGGACAAGTCCGCTGGACAACCAGGAACTGCTTGATAACAACTGTTCCAAGTGCCATAAGGATCTGGCAGCTGAAGTAGAGGCTGTACATGAAAGGATCAACGGCAGAACAGATGAACTCGGCGAACGTCTTGCAGGTCTTGACGACAAGCTGGCTGAAGCAGTTGCTGCAGGTACTTTGACAGAAGAAGAACTGGAACAGGTACGCGATGATTTCAGAAGCGCACAGTGGTACTGGGACTTCGTATTCGTTGAAAACGGAGACGGTGCGCATAACGAAAAACTCGCTGTGCACTGCCTTGACTCTGCTGAGTCCTACATGGAAAAGATCGAAGCGGTACTGAATAAGTAATCTCATGCTTAAAATGGCCGTCTCCCATGTGACGGGAGATGGCTTTTTTCATGGAACAGTTCATCAAAGCATTTTTGAACAAAAGTATTTATACTGAAAGATGTTATTCTGCATATTGAAGCAGAACGGAGATTTATGAAGAAAGCACTGCAATTTTTTCAATCAATGACATTCGGACTGATCCTGCTCGGAGCGATCACTGTATGTTCCGTGATCGGCAGCCTGATCGTGCAGAACGGTGAGCCGATGACATATGTCAGGTACTATCCTGATTATTATCAGATCATATTTGCACTGCAGTTTGATCACATTTTTACCAGCTGGTACTTTATTGGTTTATCTGCGCTGCTGTGCATCAATCTGATCTTTTGCTCGGTCATACGCATCAGCAGAATATCCAGACAGAAGCCTGCCGCGTATGAAGCAGCATTCGCTCCTGTACCGGAGTCAACAGTGAGTGAGGAACAGCTGGAGCTGATCACAAGAAAACTGGAATCCATGCACTGCAGAAAGGAAGAAAGGAACGGCATCACCGTATATTCCAAAAATGATTACGGCTGGTATGGATCATTCCTGACTCATCTTGGACTGCTGCTGACGATCGTGCTGTTCGGTGCGGCAATGTATCTGCCGAAGGTCATCGATGAACCATGCTATCCGGGAGATTCCCTGATCCTTGATGACGGAACAAAGATCACTGTAGACTCATTCAGGATCGAAGATGAGCCCGGCAGACGGGATTACACGAGCCGCATCAATGTGATCCTGCCGGATGGCCGGGAAAGCGGCATCAAGGAAGTCAGCGTCAACCATCCTGTATCCATGGGCCGCTATAAAGTTTATCAGCAGACATACGGCACAGTCGGAAAGATCAGGGCGGAACGCAACGGCAAAGCAGATGAGTTCTACCTCGAAAACAAAGACTTCATGTCGGCAGACGGGAAGAACGGCATCTGGTTTGATGAACTGTATCCTGGATTCATTACAGATGACCAGGGCAGGACAACGCTGATCCAGTCAACCAGCGGCCATTATGAGAACCCGGTCTATGTATTCACGCTCATGCTGGACGGATCTGCCGATATGATGATGGCATTCCCCGGCGATACGATCGAAGTCAAAGATCTGACATTCACATTCCTGGATCCAGTAGAGTATCCCGGACTGCGTATCAAAAGATCGCCTGCAATGATCAATCCGCTTCTGCTTGGAGCAGTCCTGATGATGACGCTTGGCCTGTATCTTGCAATGTTTGCCCAGCCTGTATTGGTTGCTGTCGGAAAGAACGGATATGCAGTCAGAGGGCCGAAACCTGAAAATACACAGTATGAGATCAATATGGTCCTGAAGCAGGATCAGAAAGGTGAAAAGGTATAAATATGCTGAACTTAATCTTCTTTGGGGGACTTGTCCTGTATTTCCTTTCCATGTTTCTGCAGTTTGCTGGCATGGTATTCAAAAAAGAATCCTGGACTAAGATCGCCTGGTTCCTGTTTCTCGCAGGATTTGTACTTGAAACTGCATACCTGATCGTCAGAGGCATCATGGCGCACAGACTGCCGTTGTCCAATCAGTTTGAATTCGCCTCAGCATTTTCCTGGTCGATCGGCGCGCTGCTGATATTCTGCTATTACCGTCTGCATCTTGACTGGATCCAGTCGATCGGCATTGCGGCAACGTTCCTGATCCTTTCCTATGCTGCGCTGCAGCCTATGGAGATCACAGAACTGATGCCTGCCCTCAGAAGCTCCTGGTTCGGCTTCCATATCGGTTCTGCTGCGATCTCATATGCGGCGTTTATGCTGGCAGGAGGCGTCGGAGTGCGCTATATCCTTGTAGAAAAGAAAAACAGCAGTGATCCTTCACTCGAACAGATGGACTACTTTATCTACAGATTGATCGCCCTTGGCATCCTGATGCTTACGATCACGATCCTCTCCGGAGCGATCTGGGCGGAAGAAGCCTGGTCTTCTTTCTGGACCTGGGATCCGAAAGAAGTATGGGCATTGATCACATGGATCATCTATGCTGTTTATCTGCATCTGCGTCTCAACAGAAAACGCCGCGGAGCATTCCTTGCATGGTATGCCATTCTGTCCGTACCTGTCGTGCTGTTTACATTTATCGGTGTCAATAAGGTTCTGCCAGGTCTGCACAGCTATGCTGCACTGGAAGCGCTGACCCGTCTGCTGTAACAGCAAAAAAAACATTTTACTAGCCGCTGGTATGAACTGCAGTCATTGCAGGAAATACGGCGGTTTTTTCATTGTGCATGACTTTCTTAAGAAGTGAAAATGAAAAGCATTTTCAAATTCGTTGACTTTTGAGTGATTATCCGTAGAATTGTTTATTGTTCGGGTCATCAGAACGCGTTCAGCGATCTGCTGATCTGCCGCAAGAACCATTCAGAAGATCGTTCCTGCGGGCATGAAAGAAAAACCGGATCAGTGTTTTCACAGGAACTGACCGGTGGAGGCAGCAATGAAAAGATTCATAACAGTTCTGAGTACAGTATTATTGAGCATCACATGTCTGACAGGATGTGCGGCTGGTGATTGGTCACAGGGATCCGAAGAGAGAAAACTCAGGATCACTGCAACCATTTTTCCGATTTATGACTGGGTGATGAATATCCTCGGTGAGAATGCTTCAGATGCAGATGTAGTGATGCTGCTGAACAGCGGCGCTGATCTGCACAGCTATCAGCCGACGGCTGATGATATCATGAAGATCTCAACGAGCGATGTGTTTATTTATATCGGCGGTGAGTCGGATGAATGGGTCGAAGACGCATTGAGCACCGCAGCCAATAAAAATATGATCGTTCTGAACCTGCTTGATATCCTGGGCGATGATGCAAAAGAAGAAGAGCTCGTCGAAGGCATGCAGGAAACAGAACATGACCATGAACATGAGGAAGTACATGAAGAAGGTGAATACGACGAGCATATCTGGCTGTCGCTGAGAAATGCCGAAGTACTTGTCAACAGCATTTCCAAAGTGCTTCAGTCTGCGGATCAGGAACATGCGGCTGATTATGAAAAAAACACTGCAGCTTATGTCGGTCAGCTGAATGAGCTTGATCAGAAGTATAAAGATGCTGTATCTGCTTCAAGTTATGATACATTACTGTTCGGGGATCGTTTCCCGTTCCGGTATCTGACAACTGATTACGGTCTGTCATATTATGCGGCATTTGCGGGATGCTCCGCTGAAACAGAAGCCAGTTTTGAAACAGTCGTATTCCTTGCAAAAAAGATGGATGAGCTGGGTCTTCACTCAATCATAGCGCTTGAGAGTTCAGATCAGAAACTGGCAGAAACGATCATCAGGAATACCGAATCGAAGGATCAGAAAGTCCTGGTCATGGATTCCATGCAGTCTGCGACATTGAAAGATGCCGCAAACGGAATCACATATCTTTCCATTATGGAAAAGAACCTGGAAGTTCTGAGACAGGCGCTGGAATGATCAGAACACTTGGGAAAAAACACTTATGAAACAATGGAGCAGGATATGTCTGTGCCTGATGCTGATGATCAGCCTTGCAGGCTGCAGCAGTTCTTCACAGACGTCAGACAGGGCAAAGAAAAAGACAAACGGTGTCAGTGAAGTGCTGGAAGCAGGAATGGCAGAGGCTGATGCTGAAAAGACACCGGAAAGCACGATCACTCCGGAAATACCGGAAATTACGGCCATTCCGGAAACGCCTGAAAGCACGATGGCTGCTGAGATGACGCCGGAGGCTGCAGAAGAACCGGCTGATGCGTATGAGAACATTGATATCGATCTGACGGTGATGTCTTCAACAATGGTATATTCACAGGTATCCGAGATCATGGCTGACCCGGATGCGTATGTCGGCAAGATCATGAAGATGAAAGGTCTGCTGACGGTGTTCCACAGTGAGGAAACAGGCAAATACTATTTCGGCTGTCTGATCCAGGATGCGACAGCCTGCTGTGCCCAGGGCATTGAATTCGAACTGGCAGGTGATTATCAGTATCCCGACGATTATCCGCCGGAAAATACCGAGATCACTGTTGTCGGTGTATTTGATACCTATATTGAAGGAGTAGGTCTCTACTGCACGCTGCGAAACGCAGAGTTTGCGTGAAATTACAGAATTTATACAGACCGGTCAGGCAATTATGTCTGCCGGTTTTCTTTATGAAGCAGATATAATATTACTGATGGGCAGATATCATCTGTGACGGAAAGGGAAATATGTCTGAAGAATGGTTTACAGTCGAACAGATCGATCAGGATACTTATGTGATCAGTGAATACGGTCATTGGGAAGAGACGCACTGTTATCTGCTGCTTGGCAGAACACAGGCCGCATTGATCGATACAGGTCTGGGTGTTTCAGATATCCGCAGGATCACAGATCAGCTGACAGCGCTTCCTGTACGTGTCCTGACAACTCATGTGCATTGGGATCATATCGGAGGACATGGTCTGTTTGAAGATGTCTCTGTTCATGAACTGGAAAAAGATTGGCTTGAAACAAAGTTTCCGCTTCCGATAGCGGCAGTCAGACAGAATCTGACATGCATGGCATGCCGGTTCCCGGAGGGATTTGATCCAGCTTCTTATCAGGTATACCGGGGCAAAGCATCGCATCTTCTGCATGACGGGGACAGCATTGATCTTGGCGGCAGGAAGATCACTGTGATCCATACGCCCGGACATTCACCGGGACATTGCTGTTTCTGGGAAGCAGACAGACAGTACCTGTATGCCGGAGATCTGATCTACAGCGGATGCCTGTATGCATATTATCCTTCCACTGATCCATATCAGTTCTGGCAGTCAGTGCGCAGGGTCAGACAGCTACCGGTCAGAAAGATCCTGCCCGGGCATCACAGCCTGGATATCGCAGCTGACATGATCGGACGGATCGACGATGCTTTTGAACAGCTGTACATGGAAAACGGACTGAAACAGGGATCCGGATTGTTTGATTATCCTGATTTCCAGATACACATATAGCTTGCATAATCATCAAAACGAATTATCATAGTGATATCTTTTGCCGTTTCTGTATCAAACGTCAGCTTATCCGGGAGGTCTTATGAAGAAAAAAGGTTTGCTGTCTTCAGAAGCAGCATATTTTTTAGGCATCATTGTGCTTGCGTTAGGCACAGCGTTTATGGAACGTGCTGATTTCGGCATGTCCATGGTCGTTGCGCCGGCTTATTTGTTTTATCTGAAATTGTCGCAGTTTATTCCATGGTTTACATTCGGTATGGCAGAATACTGTTTCCAGGCAGTCCTGCTGATCATCATCGCGCTTGTCATGCGCAGGTTCAAATCCATGTATCTGTTTTCGTTTGTGACTGCGTTTATTTACGGTATCATTCTGGATCTGATGATGGCTGCAGCCGGCATGATCGTGCTGGATGGCATTGCCGGCAGGATCATATGCTTTATCATCGGACTGGTGCTCTGTTCGTTCGGTGTAGCGCTTCTGTTCCATACCTATATCGCACCGGAAGCTTATGAACTGATGGTAAAGGAGATCTCGGCAAAAACAGGTACGGATATTACAAAGGTAAAAACAGTCTATGACTGCTGCAGCTGTGCGCTGGCTGTCATCCTGTCGTTTCTGTTTTTCGGTTTCGGACATTTTGAAGGCGTCAAGGCAGGCACTTTCTTCTGTGCGCTGATCAACGGATGGCTGATCGGACAATGCAGCAGCCTGCTCGAGCAGCAGTTTGAATTCCGGGATGCCTGGACTCTTCGCAGGTACTTTGCGTAGTCATGACTGCATTGTTTTAATATTCTGCAGCTGAATTTATATAAAAATACATAAATAACCCGCGTCAGGTATTGCTTGTGACGCTGCGTCATCAACTATAGTTGAGGCAGGAGGTGAAAACTGTGTCCCGATATACGACAGGTGAGATCGCAAAAATGTGCGGTGTAACAGTCAGAACAGTTCAGTACTACGATACCCGCGGCATTCTTGTACCTTCCCAATTGTCAGAAGGAGGCAGAAGGCTTTATTCAGAAGATGATCTGGAAAAGATGCGGATCATCTGCTTCCTGCGCAGCATCGGCCTGAGGATCGATTCCATTGCAGAGATCCTGAAGGAAGATGATCCTGACAGTCTGATAAGATTGCTGCTGGATCAGCAGGAAATGAACCTGAAGAAGGAGATCCATGAGCGAAAGGAACAGCTCGATATGGTTCTGACGCTCAGGTCAAAACTGAAGCAGCTTGAAACTGTCTCAGCCGGGTCGATCGGTGACATCGCATATGTTATGTCCAACAGAGAACGATTAAAGATCATTCACCGGAATCTGCTTCTGGCAGCACTTCCGGTCACGCTCCTGGAACTTGCGGGCATCATTGTATGGATCACGACAGGAAACTGGCATCTGTTTGCACTGTATGTCATCGCTTCCCTGATCTGGACCATACCGTTCAGCAGGTATTATTTCAGCCATGTTTCCTATATCTGCCCGCAGTGCCATAAAGTATTCCAGCCATCTGTCAAAGAAGCTGTTTTTGCAAACCATACACCGTACGCCAGAAAGCTGACATGTCCTGAATGCGGCCATCATGGTTTCTGCGTGGAAACCGCTGCAGAGGAGGTATCCGATCATGAATGATCAGAAAAAGAAAATGTTCAGGTATCTGCTGTCTGTATTCCTGATCGCCTATATCATTCAGTTTGCGGCTGCCGGTCTTTACCGGAACGGACAGACGCAGACAGGACAGCTCGTCATTGCGGCAATGATGTTTGTCCCGCTTCTGTCAGTGATCCTGAGCGGCAGCAGTCTGAAAGGAATGGGCTGGAAGCCGGTACTGAAGGGAAACATGAAGCTGATCCTGACAGCCTGGTTTCTGCCTGCAGTTCTGACTGCTTTGGGCACAGCGATCTATTTTCTGATATTCCCGGGCCATTTTGATCTCAGCGGAGCAATTCTCAATGAAGCCGCACCGAATGCACTGGAGGCCCTGGAAGCACAGGGGATCACATATCCGATGTATGTTCTGATCACATCAGCAGGATGTCTGACCTATGCGCCGCTGATCAATATGTTCCCGGCTGTCGGAGAAGAAGCAGGATGGAGGGGATATCTCTATCCGGAATTAAAGAAACTGTACGGCAGGAAGAAGGGAATCCTGCTCGGCGGTGTGATATGGGGTGCCTGGCACTGGCCTCTGATATGGCTGATCGGCTATGAATACGGCATTGACTATCCGGGCTTTCCGGTTACCGGCATGGTGCTGTTCTGCATATTTACTGTATGCGGTGGAGTCCTGCATGATGTGCTGTACGAAAAGAGCAGATGCATCTGGATCCCGGCGGTCTTCCATGGCGCACTGAATGCGGCAGCTACCATACCGCTGGCCATCTGCAGGACAGATACAGGTCCGGCAAGGCTGCTCGGACCGGCACCCAACGGGCTGGTCGCGGGTCTGCCGCTGATGATCGCAGCAGTGATCATCATGCGCAGAATTGATATCAATTCTTACAAATGACATTTAAAATTAAGACATCTTCCGGGGATGGAAGATGTTTTTTTCCAGTTTCTGGAAATCGTTGGATTTCATCATGTACGGTGCATATACTGTAGTCAAAGGAGAACAGGTATATGACAAAGAAAGCAGAGATCGTGATTGCCGGTGGATTTGAAGAAGGTGAAGCACTTGTTATCATGGACATTCTGAGAAGGTGCGGTATCGACTGCAGATCTGCAGGTCTCACGGACAAAGAAGTAACAGGAGCACATGCCATTACGATGATGTGCGACAAAACACTTGATGAAACGACAAAGGAAGCAGACATGATCATTCTGCCGGGCGGATACGGCGGAACCGAAGCAATGGGCGGCAGTGAATACCTCAGGGAAGTACTGCTCAGCATGAACAGCAGCGGCAAATACGTATGCGCAATATGCGCTGCTCCGGAAGTTCTGTTCAAGGCAGGACTGCTGAAGGACAAAAAGTTCACAGCTTATCCGGGTTATGAAGAAAAGATCACAGACGGTACATATCTGACAGATCTTGTAGTAAAGGACGGCAATATCATTACCGGCCGCGGACCTTCCGTCGCTTATGCGTTCGGATACTATCTGGCTGAAGTACTTGGTGCTGATGTACAGCCGGTCAAGGACAAGATGCTTTACGATCATGCATTTGATCCGAGTGCAGTAACGATCACGGAAGTACAGTAGGAAAGGGAGGCTGAATCATATGACAAAAGTAGCTATTCTGATGGCTGAAGGATACGAAGAGAGCGAAACAATGCTGCTGGCAGATCTGCTCAGACGCGCAGAGATCGAAGCAGTCACATTTTCAACAACCGGTGAACAGTATGTCAAAGGCATGAACGGGATCATGCTGAAGGCTGACCAGCTGTTCTCACATGATGCTGTCAGTGAATGTGATGCAGTATTCTTCCCGGGCGGCAGACCTGGCGGTCCGAATCTGATCGCCGATCCGGAGGTGATCCGTATTGCCCGTGAATTCAATGAACAGGGCAAATTTGTTACGGCAATGTGCTTCGGTACAAGAGTGCTCCCTGCAGCGGGAATCATTGAAGGCAGACGTCTGACAGGTTATACAGGCTATGCACAGTTCATGGAAGGTGCATGCTTCCTCGGAGATGAACTGACGGTTACAGACGGAAATATGGTCACTTCACAGGGACCTGCAACAGTTATGCCGTTTGCTTTCGCACTGATCGAAGCTTTAGGCAAAGAAACTGCAGAAATTAAGAAGAGAATGCTTTATGATTTAGCCGGAGGAAGATAATTCCTCGGGAGGTCCTGAATGATATACAGCAGATTGTCGGTGCTTTTCCTGGGCACGATCACAAGTGAGAAATACGGAGCGGCCAATGCGGCGATCGCATCGACCATTCTCCGTAATATTCAGGAGGCCAGGAATTACGGCATCCAGGATATTGCCGATATGTGCAATGTATCTGTCAGTTCCATTTCACGCTTCTGCACGCAGATCGGTCTTTCAGGATTCGCTGAATTCAGGGAAATCCTGATGAATACGGATCTTTCACTGGAACAGCAGTCGTTCCATGAAGAGCCGGATGAACGGTATCAGGAATACGAAGACAATACTGTTTCTGCTGTACGGGAAGTCAGCAGATCGATCGACCGGGAGACACTGAACAGGCTTGTCAGTGATATCCGGCAGTATGACCGCATTGCTGTATTCGGACTGCTGAAAGCACAGGCTGCAGCGATCTCTCTTGCATCGGATCTGATGTTCTGCGGGAAACATGTATACTCCAATGTTTCCTTCTCGGAACAGATCGAATACATCAAATCGTCAAGCAGGAATGATCTGATCCTGATCTTCTCATATACAGGGAGCTACTTTGAGGGCGTTGAGCGCTCCATGAACCAGAATCAGCCGCGTTCCAGGATATGGATGATATCCGGCGGCAAACAGCATCCTGCCTTCATAAAGGATGTGCTTGGGTTTGAGTCCAAACTGGATCAGGCATCTCATCCTTATCAGCTGCTGTATATGGCTACGGTCATTGCCCAGGAGTATATGTATCAGGACAGGAATCAATAAACGCATTCAGAAAAAATGTTCGCAAGACTGTATCGGAGACGGTACAGTTTTTTTCTGCTGATGTCTGAATGCGGTTATATTGTTTACAATGTGGAACCTGTTCAGAAACGCATATATCATTCTGTTGTCAGCTGTCTGTATGTTGATGATGGTTTATGCGATCATGCTGGGACTTGGATCCAACGCATCGATCATCGTCACAGTACCGTTCCTGCTCCTGTACCACAGGCATATGGGCAAACGAAGCGAACGATTCGAACGCTTCACAAGGATCGTTTATTACATATCAGCCAACAGCTATGTATTTTCAGGTTTATTGAAGCTGCTGCTGGTCCTGATATTACTCTGAGATGAACAGGTCTCCCGATATTTCCGGAGATCTGTTTTTTTTCAATGTATAATTGTATTAACAGTCAGATAAGGCAGGTACACGCATGACAGACATCACAAAATGGTGGCAGAAGACGATCGCATATGAGATCTATGTGAGAAGTTTTTATGATTCCAACGGCGACGGGATCGGTGATCTCAACGGCATTACGGAGAAGCTGGATTATCTCAAGGAGTTAGGTGCAGGTGCGCTGTGGCTGACCCCGTGCTACAGATCTCCGCAGGCAGACAACGGCTATGACATAGCCGACTACTATGAGATCGATGAGATGTTCGGAACGAATGAGGATATGGAACGCCTCATCAATGAAGCAGGAAAACGCGGGATCAGGATCGTGATGGATCTTGTATTCAACCATACCTCAGAGCAGAATCCCTGGTTCATTGAATCATCCTCATCCAGGGACAACGCGAAAAGCGACTGGTATATCTGGCGTGACGCAAAGCCCGACGGCAGCGCTCCGACGAACTGGCGCAGCATATTCGGCGGTTCTGCATGGACATGGTGCGAAGCGCGTCAGCAGTATTACCTGCATACGTTCCTGAAAGAACAGCCGGACCTGAACTGGGAGAATCCGGATATGCGCAATGCGCTCTATGAGGCTGCATTGTACTGGGTGAAAAAGGGCGTCGGCGGTTTTCGTATGGACGCCGTGACATACATCAAAAAGCCTGCATTCCAGGATGGTACGCCTGATTATGGTGACGGGATGTGTGCGATCCACAATATGACCGCCAATACAGAAGGGATCCTCGATTTCCTGCATGAGTTCAAAGACAGGGTACAGCAGGGCAGTGACATCTTTACTGTCGGCGAAGCCAACGGCGTTTCTGCAGCGGAACTTCCGTTATGGGTCGGAGACAACGGTGTATTTGATATGATCTTTGAATTCGGTCATGCGGTGATCGATCTGAAGGATGAAACAAACTGGGCGGAACGCAGAACGTGGACATTAAAGGAACTGAAGCAGATGATCGCCCAAAGCGAGCAGAATACAGCACAAAGCGGCTGGTATCCGATCTTCTTTGAAAACCACGATCTGCCGCGCTGCATCAGCCATTACTTCCCCTCAGATGCCGACAGAAATATGACGGGAAAACTGATCGGTACATTGATGTATACGCTGCGCGGCACGCCCTTTGTTTACCAGGGACAGGAGCTTGGCATGCGGAATACCGCATGGAATGACATCAATGACTATAATGATGTTTCCACGAAAAGCCATTATGATTTCCTGATCTCTGAAGGATATGGTGCAGATGTTGCAATGGAGGCAGTTCATCATTTCAGCAGAGACAGCGCAAGGACTCCGATGCAGTGGAGCGCAGAAAAACATGCGGGATTTACCAAAGGCGAACCCTGGCTGAGGATCAATGATGACTTCATGGAATGCAATGCTGAAAGGGAAGCCTTAGATGATCAGAGCATACTGTCATGGTACCGGAAACTGGCAAAGCTCAGGAAGAACAACAGTGTTTTGATCAGCGGAGATTATAAGGAGCTCCTGTGTGACAGTGAACAGATCTTTGCATTCAGACGCAGAAACGATACATGTGAAGCAGTCGTTCTGCTGAATTTCAGTGATCAGACCGTTTCTTATGACCAGGCAGTCATAGAGGGTTCTCAACTGCTGATCACGTCCGCTTCACAGCACAAAACAGCTCAGCTTCAGCCTTACGAAGCTGCGGTATTTCAGCGGAATCTGTAAAAAAGGACCGGATCCATCAATAGATCCGGTCAGTTTTCTTCAGAAGCTGATTCAATATGATTCAAACGGTAAAGCACGATCTCTGCGTTTGCCAGGAACCGGATGTCCTGTCCGGTCGTTCCGACGCCGCTTGTGATATCCAGTGTAAACGTACTGTCAACAATATGTTTTCCGCGGAAGTAGTTGATCGCCTGATCCGGCGTATACCATGCACCGAATCCGTA
Source organism: uncultured Erysipelotrichaceae bacterium (assembly GCA_946622165.1). GTDB lineage: Bacteria > Bacillota_I > Bacilli_A > Erysipelotrichales > Erysipelotrichaceae > Bulleidia. The sequence continues at coordinate 1,901 of CAMOPG010000023.1, read as the reverse complement.
GTATATCTGACCGCCGTGGCTGTGTCCTGCCAGGAAGTAATCAACGAGGTCTGCCGGGACCTTATCCGCTTCATCCGGTGTATGGCAGACGGCGATCGTATATGAATTCTTTGAAACATTCGCAAATGATGAACGTGTGTTCGGGTAGCCTTTGAGCGCACTGTCGATACCGATCAGGGTGATCGCCTGGGAACCGGTATTTCTGAGCGGGATGCTGGTGTTGTACAGAAGTTCAAAATCAGCGTCATAGAGGACCTGCTGCGTCAGCTCCAGGATCTCATCATTCCGATGATCGAAATCACCAAGTACAGCAAATTTGCCCAGATGATTGCTGATGGACTTCAGACCTTCCGTCACTTCCGAAATTGTTTCTTCGTTCGGCGTGCAGTCAATGTCGAACAGATCGCCGCCGAAGATCACGATATCCGGCGACAGATTGTTGATCGCATTGACCAGCTTGTTCAGCCTTGCCCGGTCCATGAATGTACCGTAATCAAGATCTGAGAAGAACAGGATCGTGACGTCGTCCATCTGGGCAGGGATGCTCTCCGAGCTAAGCGTTTCATATCTGGGTGTAAACCTCTGGGCAGCGGCGTAGTAAGCGTCATATGACAATGCGCCGGCCAGCAGCAGGATCATTCCAAGCAACAGCAATATCTTCTGCCAGATCTTCATAAGCTCTCCTTCACTTTGTTAATGATACCACAATCAGAATTTCACTGTGGTATAATTCTTTATGGCAGGTGAATTATGATTGCAAACTGTTTCCTGATAATGACAAGCTGTCTGATCAACAGGCAGGGCAGGCCGAGAAAAGGCGCTGTCTATTTTATGAATACTTTGATCGATAACCGCATTCCGTTTGTGATCCTGACAAATCAGTCCACATATACGCGCGCGCAGCTGGCAGAGATGATGAACCGTGCCGGCTTCAATGAAATGATCCCGCAGATGTTTTATACATCCACTATGGCGGCTGTCGATGCGATCTGCCGGAAATACCCGGACAAGAAGACTGCCGGATATATCGGCGGCAAGGGCATGACCGAGATCCTGAAGCTCGGAGGCTTTTCTCTGAATATGAATCATGCGGACTGGCTGTTTGTGGGCAGTGACCACAATGCGACCTACAATGATTACAGCTATGCGCTCCGATTGATCAGCGGCGGTGCATATATCGTTTCGACTGATCCTGTGCTGAAAGAAAAAACCACTTCCGGAGATCTGATCGGAAGCGGTTCGGTCGTTAAAATGCTGGAAAGTGCTTCGGGCACAAGGGCACTGGAGGCCGGCATACCGTCCGGGCTGATCGTCAGCAGGTCGCTTGTTTACCTGCGCCATTCCATTGATGAGGCCGTGCTTGTTACAAGCCAGCCTGAACCTGAGATCACATGCGGTATCGCTGCGGGCATCCGTACCGTGCTGTCCATGTCAGCCATGGATGAGACGGACAATGCCCTGCAGAGAAGAGTCCAGCCGGACTTTGTCGTCGAAGACTTAACGGGTCTGATGCGCTGAGCACTGCTCGATAAACCACTGCATCAATCTCAGATGCTTCTCATCATGAATCAGACGTTCCGGATGCCACTGCACTGCAGTGACATTTTCTTTTTCGATTCCCTCGATCAGGCCATCCGTACTGTACGCACTGGCGCGGAATCCTTCTGCAAGTCTGCGTATCGCCTGGTGGTGATATGTATTGACTTCGTGGGAATCAGAGAATATCTCATGCAGTACGCTGCCCTGTACGAATGTGCAGGAATGCGCTGTCGTTCCGACAGGATGATCCGGCAGGTTTCTCTGATTATGCTCCATATATCCCTCCGGTTCGGAAGGGATATCCTGTATCAGGGAACCGCCTTCTGCAATGTTGATCAGCTGTATGCCGCGGCATATGCCAA
>CAMOPG010000022.1:0-24331 GCA_946622165.1 uncultured Erysipelotrichaceae bacterium | reverse complement strand
CAGTGTGTTTCCTTAAATAAAGGCCGCTGTGCCTGCTGCTCATCAGGCATACAGTTCCCGACGCATGACAATCACAGCACACATCGCAAAAAAAGGCGCCAGCCCTAATTATGCGGGGCAGCGCCTGTTTTTATATGAGTTCTTAAGAAAACTTACAATTACTTAACGTTGGAGAAGTACTTAATTGTACGAACCATCTGTGAAGTATAGGAGTTTTCGTTGTCATACCAGGAAACAACCTGAACTTCATACAGATCGTCAGCGATCGGCTTAACCAGTGTCTGAGTTGCATCAAACAGTGAGCCATACTTCATACCGATAACGTCGGAGGAAACGATCTGGTCAGTATTGTATCCGAAGGACTCGTTAGCAGCAGCTTTCATAGCAGCGTTGATGCCTTCAACTGTTACTTCAGGAGCCTTAACGACAGCTGTCAGAATTGTTGTGGAGCCTGTAGGAACAGGAACTCTCTGTGCAGCACCGATGAGTTTGCCGTTCAGTTCAGGGATAACAAGGCCGATAGCCTTTGCAGCACCTGTGCTGTTCGGAACGATGTTAGCTGCGCCAGCGCGAGCACGGCGGAGGTCACCCTTACGCTGCGGGCCGTCCAGGATCATCTGGTCGCCTGTGTAAGCGTGAACTGTGCACATGATACCGCTCTGGATCGGAGCATACTTGTTCAGTGCGTCTGTCATAGGAGCGAGGCAGTTTGTTGTGCAGCTAGCTGCAGAAATAACTGTATCCTCAGCTGTCAGTGTTTCATGGTTTACATTGTAAACGATTGTAGGCAGGTCATTTCCTGCAGGAGCGGAAATAACAACCTTTCTTGCGCCGGCTTTGATATGAGCTTCAGCCTTTGCCTTTGATGTGTAGAAGCCTGTGCATTCCAGAACAACGTCGATCTTGAGATCGCCCCAAGGCAGGTTGTTAGCATCTGCTTCTTTGTAGATCTGCAGTGTCTTTCCGTCGACTGTAATTGTGTTAGCTTCGTCGTCTGCAGTTACTGTGTGGAGACAATCTCCGATTTTTCCAGCATAGCCGCCCTGTGCTGTGTCATACTTCAGAAGGTGAGCCAGCATGGAAGGTTTTGTCAGGTCGTTGATAGCAACAACATCATAACCTTCTGCGCCGAACATCTGTCTGAAAGCAAGGCGTCCAATTCTGCCGAAACCATTAATAGCAACTCTTACATCTGTCATCTTAATTTGTGACCTCCTTTTGTTGCACTAAAATTATAAGATGAATAGCATAGTATAGTCAATTATCAAATCTTTCACAAGTGCCTTTTGAACCCTGTTTATCGAGGCCTCCAAACTCATACATATTCGTTCATATTCAGAGGCTTTTTGCTGATGGCAAACGCGTCCTCAACTGTCTCGATCCTGGTATTGAACAGTCTGGAAAACAGCTGCGGATCGTTCAGTCTCACCATGGTATGACCATAGTTTTTTACTTCTGCATCAGGGAAAATAAAACGCACATTTTCTCCTGCTGATACATGCAGATGAACACTTTCTTTATCAAGAAGCGCAACATTGACAAGTTTTATCAGTGCAGTGCTGTTCAGATAAACACATTCTTCGATCTTGATCTGCCTTCCGTCAGTCAGAAGCGTAGCATAGCCGGCGATCTGGTTGCGGTTATCATAATATGCAGCAATGCGTCCGCCTTCTGCTGCGATCTCTTTTTTCAGGTTCTCAAAATATGTCAGATCCCTTGTATAGAAACCATTGAACTTGCGGATAAAAGCCGAATAGACTTTCAGCATATCGATCGCCGAAGGATCATATGCGCAGCCTGTTGCGGACGCCCGTTTGATCATGCTTTTCTTCAGCAGATAATCACTGCGGTAATAGATGGTCCGGAACCCGTAGGGCTCATATAATTTCGGGTCATATGCCTGGATCAGCGTCAGCAGTTCCGAATGCGAGCAGGCATCCAGAACGGTATGGAGCAGCTCTGACATTCTGCCCTGACCGCGGTATTCCGGAAGTGTTGCCGCACCGACCAGCATGCTTGCCTTGATCACGCGCTCATTGAACATGATCGCATGCGGCACACGGCAAAGTGCTGCCACCACCCTGCTGTCTTCCACATCCGCATATCCGTATTCCGGTTTATAGATGCACCGGAAAAAGAAGTCAATGTAGTTCGGATCTTCATTTTCAAAACAACGTTTCCAGCAGTCACGGATCCCTCCCGTCAATGCCGGTTCACCTCTTTGTATCATAGTTCAGCCCCCTCAGCCACGCATTTTCATTTCATCACGGTTTTTGACAGTAAACTCTGCGTCGATCACATCATCCTCATTCAGCTGAGGCTTCTGTTCTCTCGGTTCCTTCTGAACCTCTTTGTATACCGTGTCATTCAGGCTGTCTTCTGCCTGTCTGATCTGTTTCTTCATACGGAAATATCCATACAGCATGATCCCGAAGATGACCAGCAGCAGCGGCCACATATAACGGATCACAAAATATGTGAGAAAGCCGACCGCAAACAGCCAGAAGATCTGTTTCAGCGTCATTTTATTCATCTGTCTTACCCTCCGCTTTAACAGCCAGATCATGTATTTTGACAAACCGGTGCTTCAGACCGGATTTTGAAACAACAATACCTGTCTTTGCCTGATAAAGCCTTGCAAGTTCGTTTAAAGAAGCTTCCGGATCAGCCAGCCTCAGCATGACCACATCCTTCAGTTTTTCATCCAGCTTTTCGATCAGCCCAGCTTCCTCCAGGATCCGGATGTCTTCCAGCTGGGCATTGGCAGCCTTCATGCTCTTGTAGTCATTTGCCATGTCCACATTGGCAAGTCTTGTCACGCTGTTGGCAAAATCTCTCGAGATGCGTGCATCCTCGAATTCCATCAGACACCTGTCTGCCCCGATACAGCGTATGAAGTCTGCGATCTTTTCCGCCTGTTTGACGTAAACGATCTGTTTTGAGCGGCGCTCGATCACCTTTGCCTGGATATAGAAGCGTTCCATCAGATTGACCAGAAATCCTGCCTGGGCAGTGTCTGCCGTACGGATCTCCATATGATATCCCGCTGTCTCAGGTGAATTGATACTGCCGTCAGCCATGAAAGCTCCGGCCAGATATGCTCTTGCACAGCTGTCCTTTGCGACAACTCTCTGCAGAGGCTTCTCCAGAAGTCCGCGTGAAGAGAACAGCCCGAGATCTGTCAGAATGTCTTTAATGTTTCCGTATATGCGGAATCCGTAGATCAGATTCTTTTTCAGGTTCATCCTTCTTTGGACGAATGTCTCGATCTGTACCTCATAAAGCTGTTTCATCATGCGGTACACGGCTCTGGAAACAGGCGCGTTTGATGTCCTGATCACCAGTGACATTCCGTCTGAAGTAATGGATATCGATGACAGCATCAATACCAAAGCAGACAGCTGTGCCTTTGTCTCATCATTTGACAGCTGCTTCAGTGAGATCTCTGTTTTGATATCCGATGTATATGACATTACGCCTCGATTTCCTGCAGCAGATATTCAACTGCATGCTTGATCTTCACGGAATCATGTCTGACCAGACCTCCGTCAAAGTTCAGCAGATCCATTTTGACCACTTTATAATCATGCCGGTCATCCGAAAGACTGACTGCCGAAGAGCCTTCTTTCCGGTACCGTTCCAATATGTATTCCGGTATCTGATTGTCCGCCACGATCACCTCGTCTACCGGTGCACCGTGCCGGTTCAGTGCAGCCACATGGGCTTCCACATCAAATCCGTCTGTTTCTCCCACCTGGGTCATTGCGTTGCAGAAATAGACTTTTCTGGCTGATGTCTGCTGCAGCGCCTCGGTCAGTTCCGGAATAATAACATTCGGCAGGATGCTGGTAAATACCGATCCGATCCCGTAAATGATCAGATCTGCTTCCAGGATCGCATCCACTGCTTCCCTGGAGGCTTTGACCGGTTCCTCATAAAAGACTTTGCGGATCCGGTTGGAGACTGTGGGAATATTCGCTTCTCCCTTGACGATCACATCATCTTCCATGAGGGCAAACAATGTAATGACCTGTGTCGTGGCGGGAATGATCTTTCCCTTGACATTCAGGACCTGTTCGATCGTTCTGACCGCTTCCAGAAAGCTTCCGCTCTGCTGGGTCAGTGCTGTCAGGATCAGATTGCCAAGGTTGTGTCCATGGACATCCTCCTCACTTCCGTCAGGATCATCAAACCTGTAATCCATCAGATTTGACAGGACTGTTTCACTGCCTGCCAGCGCGATCATGACGTTCCGGATATCACCCATGGCCGGAATATGAAACTGTCTGCGCAGTCTGCCTGTACTGCCTCCGTCATCCGCTACGGTGACGATGGCGCTGATGTCTACATTTTCAATATATTTGATGCCCCGGCAGATGGCTGACTGTCCATGACCGCCGCCGATCACAACGATCTTTTTATTCATTACTGTCATGTTCCTGTACATCCCTGTGTTCAATATAACTGTTGTATTGTGACTTATAGTGGTTATACAGATAGTTGGCTACAGAAACTGAACGGTGCTGGCCTCCGGTACAGCCGATCGCTACCGTAAAGTGGTTCTTCCCTTCTTTGACATATTCTTCAAACGCATAATCCAGGAATGAGACCAGACGCTTCAGGAATTCCTGCGTCTCCGGTTTATCGATGACATAATTGTAGATGCATTCGTCATTGCCTGAATACGGACGAAGCTCTACTTCCCAGTAAGGGTTCGGCAGAAAACGGACATCGATCATCAGATCGGCATCCATGGGAACGCCGTTTTTGTATCCGAAAGAGATAAAGGAAATGGAAAATGACGGAACCGAGCGCTTGGAGAAATAGCTCTCGATCTTCCGCTTGAGTTCCTTTTCGGTAACAAATGTTGTATCGATCGTGATCACGGAATCATTGATGTACTTCTGGAACATCTGCCGTTCCACATCGATCGCTTCTTCCAGTGTATTTGCCTGGTTGCTGAGCAGCAGCGGATGTACACGCCTTGTGCTCTTGTATCTGTGCAGCAGAATATTGTCAGCCGCATCCAGGAACAGTGTAAACACCTCAATGCCTTCACCCTTCAGTCCTCTCTGGAATTCCGGAAAGTCCTGCGCGGATGTTGAAAGTGCAATAAACTGGTATCTCTGATCCGTGCTGTTTTCGATCATATCGACCAGCAGACTCAGCATCTGTACCGGAAAATTATCAATGCAATGATATCCCATGTCTTCAAGGAACCTGGTAGCCGTACTCTTTCCGGCTCCGCTCATTCCGCTGACAAGGATCACACGTCTGTGCTGTGCAGCTTCAGTCATGCAAACCACCTCTTTTCTGCTCCACTATTCTACCATGCATGGTTTTTATTGCCCAATACCGCAGTTCACTTCACATGATTTTACATATTCCATCACGATCAGATCGCCGGTGTGCGTCATTTTATGGTGTGCGGCAAATGCATGCATATCCGTATAAGATCTGTCAAACATGATCTGCAGGGACGGCAGGCCGCGCTGAACAGTCTCATCAGCCGCAAATGCCAGAGCGTCTGTCAGATCGCCGTCCATAAATCCGATGTGCAGACCTCTTTCCTTCAGCATGCGCCAGCCGAGGACGATCGTCGTTTCCCCGCTGCCGTATACCATGTTCCGTCCGGCAAGCCATTCATACAGCGGACGTCCGTATTTCATGAAGGTACGGTTGAAGCACATATACTTTCCCCAGTCCTCATGCCAGACGCCTATACGTGCCTCCACTTCATCAGGATCCGTGATCAGATGATATTCCGAGTGTTCCGCCCGGCGGTCCAGGGGCACGGAATACCCGCTGAAATCCTCCGCAACTGCAAAGCCCCAGCGCTCGGCCAGAGACTTGCTGGCAATGTTTCTGCGTCCGGTAAACATTGCGACAGACGGTGCGCCCGTTTCCTCTGCCAGCTCCATATAACGCTGATAGATCGCCATGCCGATCCCCTGTCTCTGGTATTCCTTTTTGACCCTCAGGATCTCCAGCCATCCGCTTCCATCGGGCAGGACCGAGTATCTTCCCATACCTGCCGGGACCCCGTCCGCCAGCGCCAGGACCATTTCTCCCTGATTGCCGGTATTTCCGATCAGAAAATCTTTGGCTTCGTCCAGATATGCGTATCCGGGGATCGCACTGGCTTCAATCGCCAGAAGATCTTCCAGATCACTCATATCCGCTTTTCTGACTGTAATTTCCATATTCTCTCCTTATGAGCAAAACCGGATCTCTCCGGTTATTGATTCGATCATGCTTCGAGTGCCTTTTTGAACTGTGTTTCGTAAAGCTCTGTATAGACTCCGCCTGCCTTTACCAGATCGGCGTGTTTTCCGCGCTCTGCGATCCTGCCGTCCTTGATCACAAGGATCTCATCTGCCGCAAGGATCGTAGACAGACGATGTGCGATCAGGATGCTTGTCTTTTCCTTGATCAGCGGATCGATCGCTTCCTGGATCAGATTCTCACTGATCGAATCCAGTGCAGACGTCGCCTCATCGAAGATCAGGATCGTCGGATCCTTCAGCAGTACGCGGGCGATCGACAGTCTCTGTTTCTCACCGCCGGACAGCTTCAGACCGCGGTTGCCCACCATCGTGTTGAAGCCTTTTTCCTGATTGACGATAAAGTCATAGATGTTTGCCTTTTTGCAGGCTTCCATGATCATCTGTCCGGTCGCTTTCGGATTCGCGTATTTCAGGTTCTCCATGATCGTTCCGTTGAACAGATATGTTTCCTGGGAAACGATGCCTACCTGTTCTCTCAGGAAGGACAGTTCCAGCTTTCTGACATCGATTCCGTCAAATGATACGCTTCCGGAATCAACATCATACAGTCTCGGGATCAGGTTGATGATCGTGCTCTTGCCGGAGCCTGAAGGGCCTACAAGCGCGATGCTGCTGCCTGCTTTCAGTTCAAAATTGATGCCCTTGAGGATCTCACGTGAAGGTTCATATGAGAAGTGAACATCATCAAATACGATGTTCCCTTCCACATGATCCGGCGTGACCGCATCAGGAGCGGATTCAATACTGACGGGCATATCCAGGTATTCAAAGATACGTGTGAACATTGCCATGGAACGGATCCAGTCGACCTGGATGTTCAGCAATGAATTCACCGGTCCGTACATCCTGCCAAGCAGCGATACCATGACCGTAATATCACCGACTGTGATGTCGGAGTTGTACTTCATCATCAGGATGCCGCCCACAAGATATATCAGCATCGGTCCGATCGTCGTAAACGTACTGATGACGACGCGGAACCATCTGCCTGCCATGTTTTCCTTGATATTCAGGGCGATCTGTTTCTTTGCGGCAGCCTCGTACTTTTCTGCTTCGCGTTCTTCACGGTTGAACAGCTTGACCAGTGTCTGTCCGCTGACAGACAGCGTTTCATTCAGGATGCCGTTGATCTCATCACTGACAGCCTGTGATTCCCTGGTCAGTGACCATCTCTTCCTGCCGGCTGATCTTGTCGGGATCGTAAACAGCGGGACGATCATGACGCCCAGTGTTGCCAGGATCCAGTTCCGCCGGTACATTGCGGCCAAAGCTACGATCAATGTGATCACATTGGAGAGAATACTTGTCAGAGTATCTGTAATAATGCGCTGAACACCGGAAATATCGCTAGTCATGCGGGTGATGATGTCACCCTGGTTGTTTGATGTAAAGAAGCTCTGCGGCATCTTCTGCAGATGACGGAACATCTGGGAACGCATGTCATATGTAATATGTTCTGCGATCCAGGTGTTCATCCAGCTCTGAAGAACGCCGATCAGATTGGAGCCGAACGATACTGCCAGCGATGCCAGTATCAGTTTGAACAGAAGATCCAGATTTCTTCCGATCAGACCTTCGTCGATGATCCTTCCGGTCAGAACCGCAGGCATCATGCCGAGCACCGATGATACGGCGATGGCGATCAGTACGATCAGCATCTGTTTCCAGTATGGAAGCAGATATGACGCAACTCTTGCAAGCAGTTCCTTGGTAACCTTGGGGGCAGCAGCCTTTTCTTCTTCTGTCAGATAGGCACCGCGTCCTCCCGGTCCTCCGCGCATACTCATAACTTAAAACCTCATTGATTGCCTAATACTTTGAAACGTTCAGTGATCATCCGGATACCTTCCTTCTGACCCTGAAGATCTGTTCCGATCGTTCTGGATGACAGCTTGATGCGGACAGCTCTTCCATCCACCAGCAGTTCGATCGTTTTCTTTCCCGGGATCAGACTGCCTTTCACAACAGCCGATGATATTTTATCGATCGGCAGACGCAGGCGGCCCAGGATCTTATCCGGTTTCTGTGTGCTGACCACTACAATGTTGATATTTTCTTCCGTCATTCCGATATAGCAGTAGCTTTCCATCAGGATGCTGTTGACAGGCATGGAGCTGAACATCAGCTGTGTTTTCTTGTCAGCAGTCACATTTCCCCAGACCTCAGCCTGGTAATGTTCCCCGCTCCGCAGCATTTCTCCGAGAAACCTGTGTTTGTCAGATTCATTCATCATTGTCATACTTCTACCTCAGACCATTTTTACAGGATCTACCTCACGGTCATATTCTTCTTCGCTCATCAGTCCGAGAGAAACAACTGCCTGCTTCAGAGTCAGATGTTCCTCATAGGCCTTATGTGCTGCCTTTGCGGCATTCTCATATCCGATCGCAGGTGAGAGACATGTCACCAGCATCAGTGATCTGTTCAGGTTCTCCTGCATCCGCTCAATATCCGGCCTGATCCCCGAAACACAGTTTGCGGCAAAGGAACGGATCCCGTCGGAAAGCAGGCGCACCGACTGCATCATATTGTATGCCAGCACAGGCATGAACACATTCAGCTGGAAATTCCCCTGTGAAGCGCCGAAGGAGACCGCCGCATCGTTTCCCATGACCTGCACTGCGATCATAGTGATTGCTTCGCATTGTGTCGGATTCACTTTGCCGGGCATGATGGAGCTGCCCGGTTCATTCTCAGGAATATGGATCTCGCCGATCCCGCATCTGGGACCGCTGGCAAGCCATCTGATATCATTTGCCATCTTCATCAGATCACATGCCAGTGCTTTCAGCGCTCCATGTACATGCACATAAGCAGACTTGGAGGTCAGTGCCTGGAACTTGTTGTCCGACGGTTCAAACGGCAGCCCTGTCATCTGTGAGATGTACCATGCACACAGCCCGTCAAATCCTTCCGGACAGTTCAGGCCTGTGCCGACCGCAGTTCCGCCGATCGCCAGTTCATACAGATGCGTACAGGACTCCTCCAGATACTGCAGATCTTTTTCCAGCATGCCGCGCCATCCGCTGATCTCCTGTGAGAATCTCAGCGGCACGGCATCCATCAGATGCGTACGGCCGATCTTGATCACGTTTTCGTTCTGCTTCTCGAGATCCTCCAGAAGCGAGATCATCATTCTCACTGCCGGGAACAGATCCCTGTTCAAAGCCACCGCAGCCGCAATATGCATGGCTGTCGGGAATGTATCATTGGAACTCTGCGACATATTCACATGGTCATTCGGATGCACCTTGATCCCGGAGTTCTTCTCGACAACATGCGCGATCACTTCATTCACATTCATATTTGACTGCGTTCCGCTGCCGGTCTGCCAGACTTTCAGCGGAAATTCATCCGGATAAACGCCGTTCAGTATCTCATCAGCGGCTTTGGCGATCTCTTCCGCCTTCTGAGGATCGAGTTTTTTCAGATCCCTGTTGGCAAGAGCGGCACATTTCTTCAGAATCGCAAATGCTTCAATGATCTCTGCCGGCATCGTCTCCGTTGATATGCGGAAGTTCTCCAGTGAACGCTGTGTCTGAGCTCCCCAGAGATGTTCTTCATCGACAGCGACTTCTCCCATCGTGTCATGTTCTATTCGGTATCCCATCAGTCATAGCCTCCTTATTCATGCAGGAATTCAATAGACGCTTTGCCTGCCCTGTATTTCAGATGTGCTTTTGCGCCGAGGATCAGCGTCATGCACGGATCGGTATGTCCTACATCCGCTTCATAAACATAAGGAATATCCCCGCAGGCCAGACGCAGCGCTTCTTCATAGCTCATGCCTGTTTCACTGGAAGGGAATAATACTCTGCCAAGCACAACGGCTTCTGCATGATCCAGCCATCCCGCATATTTCATCTGCAGCAATGTCCGGTATACATGTTCTGCCGGCATGGAGAAGACATCCAGGAACCAGATCAGTCCGTCATCCTTGTACTTTCTGACAAAGCCCTTCGTATCTTCGTACGGTGTGCCGATCAGATCCTTCAGAACATCCAGGCAGCCGCCGATCGCTCTGGCAGTGACATCCAGTTCCGGCAGCGGACTTTTCCATTCCGTTTCCTTGTCAAATTCAAGCACATCCGCAAACGGAACAGATGCGAACCGGTCATAGGAATGCTGTATGACATGTCTGCCTTTGATGATGTCCAGGCTGTCTTTGATGAACGGATACATCTCATCCACATCAAACGAACCGGCATTCATTCCGTAAATCACGGCAGTATCGCACTTTGTCAGATATCCGTACAGCAGGGAAGTCGGATCCGAAGCTCCCATCAGCCATTTCGGATGTTCTTTCATGATCTCCCAGTCAATGTACGGGAGTGTTTCAAACAGGAAATCACCTCCGGCTGCACAGGCGGCCATCTTTGCGTCAGGATTCCGGAAACATTCCGCAAACTCCTTCGCCCTTGTCACAGCATCCCCGCCGCGCATATCATTCAGCCGCACGGAAGCAGTTTCCTGCAGTCTGAATCCGGCTGAACGCAGTATTTCCAGTGAGTGGTCAAATGATTCAAGCTTTCTGCCGACTCCGGCACTCGGAGCACTGATCATGATCAGGTCTCCGGGTTTTAAAAATTCAGGGAAAATCATAGACAGCTCCTTCTATCCGGATCAGAAATCTGATCATTCAAAGCAGTTTCTGATCAGTTCAATAATGACATCCTGCTCTTCAGGCGTCATCTTATTGTCGCTCGGCAGACACAGGCCGCGCTCGAAAATATCCATTCCGGCATCCCATGCTGTTCCGCGGTCGATATACGCATTGCTGGAGCCTCTGCCGTTTCCGTACTTAGTGATGAACGCATGAGAACGGTAGATCGGCTGGGCATGCATAGGCTTCCAGATCGGTCTGCCTTCCGCATTGAATGCCGCAAGTGTCTCCAGGATCTCTGTAGGGCATGATTTGCCTGTTTCGGGAATATACAATGCCTTATGGTCATCACGTACCTGACGGGCCATAGCATCCTTGTCAATGATCAGGCAGCTGAGCCAGTAGTTCGGCATGGATCTCTGCTCATCAAACGGATTCATCTGTACAGGCAGACCCTTCAGGCCGTCACGGTAGCGCTCATAGATCGCTTTCTTCTGGGCAAGATGTTCCTCCAGGTAAGGCAGCTGACCGCGGACAACACCTGCGATCACGTTGCTCATGCGGTAATTGTAGCCGATCTCTTCATGCTGGTACCAGGGAGCAGCTTCGCGTGACTGCGTGCTCCATTTTCTGACCTTGTCAGCATCTTCCAGACTGTCAGTCAGGAACATACCGCCGCTGGATCCCGTAATGATCTTGTTTCCGTTGAACGAAATGCAGTTGTAATTTCCGAAGCTTCCTGTCTCTCTCCATTCACCGTTGTAAAGATACTTCGCGCCAAGGCTCTCGGCTGCGTCTTCTACGATCAGAGCGCCATGTCTGTCACAGATCTCTTTGATCTCTGTGATCTTGCCGGGCGTACCGTACAGATGCGCGATCACGACAAGCTTTGCGTCAGGATAGAGCTCAAAAGCTTTCTCCAGTGCTTCAGGATCCATATTCCAGGTGTCATATTCCGTATCAATAAAGACAGCTTCTCCGTCTTCATATGCGACCGGATTGATTGAAGCATCGAATGTCACATCCGAGCACAGTACGTGATGCCCGCGCAGAGTGCCCTCATTGGGTCTTGCCTGTCCGTACAGTTTCTCCGCTGCCAGCTTCGTGGCAAGATGCAGTGCAGCTGTTCCTGAACTCAGCGCAACGGCATATCCGACCCCTGCAAACGCAGCAACCTGTGCTTCGATCTCATTGATATTCTTTCCGACAGTGCTCATCCAGTTGGTTTCATACGCTTCAGTCATGTATTTTAGTTCCTCACCGTGCATCGTCGGTGAAGAGAGCCATATTTTTTTCTCGAAAGGCTTGATATCCGATATATTACGAAATGCCATACTCGTCTCCTTTTGTATATACGCTCAAATTATACCCCAGACATAATCTTACGTGTTGCATCGTCATAAAAAAACAGCGGGAGTGTATCATCAATCACTCCCGCCGTTTTCAATGCTTTGCACGTGCAAGCTTTTTCTTCAGCTCCCGCATATCATTCTGATATAAACCGGATCTTGACGGTCCAGGGAGTGAATTTACAGCAACTCTGATCAGTGCTTCCCGCAGTGCTTGTTTGATTGCCTTCATATATGCGCTCCTTTCCTTTGGCATCATGCCATCGGTAAACTCATGTGTAAATGCATCGGGTGAAAATACGACAAAATGTGCAGAATTTCACGCGGCAGAAAGAACGATCCGTTTTTTTTATTTACATATATGCCGCGTTTGTATAGAATACAGGCATGAATTTGGCTAGAATTTTTAATATCAGTGAAAATATAGAGAATTTTCTGACCGATACTGACGTATTGTCAGAATATGAAACACTCCTGCTGAGACACGGCATCAGTATCCTTCTGCAGGACGGATCGGAAATGATCAGTGCGCTGATCCTCGGATCCTTGATGCACAGAACTGCTGAGACCTTGATATTCCTGATCTGCTTCTGTACTCTGCGCGTGCATGCAGGCGGATTCCATGCCAGAACGCCTGCCGGGTGCTACTGCGGGTTCATGGCATTGTTCCTGGCTGTGCTCGGATTCTGCAGCATCAGAATTCCTTTTTGCATTTCCGGCATTCTGAGCATCCTGTCTGCACTGTACATTGTTTTCCGCGCTCCTGCCGAGCACCCGCTGAACCCTCTGACACCTGATCAGAAAGCATCCGCTGGACGCACTGCGTTCTATCTGACATCATTCAGTCTGATATGTGAAGCCGTGCTGATCTGTCTGCATTCTGCATATGTCAATCCAATTACAGCAGCTCTGCTGCTGAACTGCATCCTGATGATCCTGCTGCAGTATCCGGCTCTGCTGAAAGGAAGAAAAGATGCCGGCCAATAAAATGAATGTCGTTATTATTGATGACGACCATGATGATCTGCTGCGCGTACAGCAGTGTCTTCATCAGATCCTCAGAGAAATGGAGATCGATTATCAGATCCTTACTGCAGACAGCTTCAGCAGCCTGTCTCCTCAGCCGCATACGTTTTATGTCCTGGACATTGATATGCCCGGAGAGGACGGCTTCAAGATCGCAAAACAGATCAACGACTGGCAGCCTTCTTCAGCGATCGTATTCTGTACGAATCATATGCACCTGATCCATGATGCGATGAGGCCCAATACACTGTATTTTGTAAACAAAAGCAATCTGAAAGAACAGATGACGCTCGCAGTCAGAAAATACATTGCCAACAGAGGGCTTGCCGAAGACTTTCATTTTCAGTTTATGAAACAGAACTACTCTGTTCCCTGGTCCGATATTATATGCTTCAATACCGAAGGCAACAATCTGCTGATCACCGTCATCAACACGCCCGATCCGTATGCTGTTCATAAATCAATGAAAAGCATACGCGCTGATGCGATCAAAAACCATTTCATCAGCTGCACATCTTCGTACTTGATCAATCTGTATCACATCAAGACCATCAAAGATCCCTATGTTTATCTTTCCGAAGGTAAAAAGGTCAAGGCCGGAAAGAGAGCCATCAAGGATGTCAAAGAAGCGCAGCTGTCGTTTCTTTTGAGGACATGAACATATGGCTGACCACATCATCAACCTGATCGAATCATTCCTGATCATTCTGTTTCTGCATGCGTCCTGTCTGGAAAAGCCGACAGGAAAAACAGCAGTTCTTTCTGCGGTCTTCACCATGTTGTCATTCCTGCATATCTCATGGGTCAATACATTTTCCGTATATGAAGGCATCTTCATGAAGATCGTTGATATTGCGATCTTTGCGGTCTATATGAAGCTGATCAGCGGCGCATCATGGCCGCGCATCATGATGATCACCACGATCCCCTTGATCATGATCGCATCCATCAATCTGTGTACCATATCCTTATTCAGCTGTCTCTTTTACAAAGGCCTGAATTACACCCTGCTGGCTGAAGAGCATTACCTGATGATGGTTATTCTGTCAAAGGTGCTGTTCCTGGTGATATCCCAGCTTACCGCCATTCTGCTGCGCAGGAAAACAGACTGGCTGAGCAGCTCTGACTGCATGACGATCCTTGTCCTGCTGATCCTCTTCAGCATGATCATCACGTTTTTTGAGAATTTTGTATTTTATCAGTCTGTCACGGCAGCCTGGATCATCCTTGCCCTTACCTGCATCAATGGTTCTGCTGTCCTGATCGTTTATCTTATTCATAAACTGAATTCCACCGTCAGTTCCGGACTGCGAACCAGGCACAATCTGGAGGTTCTCCAGGCACAGCTGGACAGTTTTCAGTCTTTCGAGGCAAAACAGGCTCAGCTGAACAAATGGGCGCATGATATGAAGCACTTCTATAACGCCCTGGTCAATACTGAGCACAAGGAGATCGCAGAAAAGATGAAAACGATGTATGAAGAAATGCAGCTGCCGATCATCCTCTCAAAAGAACCGTACGGCCAGGTCATCAACGCAAAATACCGCGAAGCAAAACAGGCCGGCATCGATTACACCTGTTCCATCCGTGCAGATATCAAAATCAATATGGACCGTTATGATCTCTGCCTGCTGCTTTCCAACATGCTGGACAATGCGGTCCATCATATCGGCAGCGGAAGAAAGATCCTGGTGGAGATCGATGATATACAGGATTATTCCCGGATCCGCATCACGAACTCCATTGACGGTCCTGTCCTGGATGAAAAAGGAGCCTTTATCTTCAGCAAAGACAATGAGGGACACGGCTATGGCGTCAACACGATCCTGACACTGACCGCAAACTATAACGGCAGATGTCTGTTCGAAGAAACCGACGGAAATCTCGTCAGCACTGTCATCATCCCCTCCGGCACCTGATCAGAAACATGATGAAAAGCGGCATGGTTCAGTCCATGCCGTTTGTCTGTGTGTTTATTTGGCTGCCAGTTTTTCAGCAAGGTATTTCATGACCTCTGCCATCGCTTCCTTGCCGTCCTTGTTTCTCAGCATATCATGTACTGTTTCTTCCAGTTCAGGCGGTACGAATTCTCTGATATTTCCCCAGTTGGAACCGGATGTTGCGCGGGAATCAAGTTTGTACGGTACATCATCACAGGTTTCCTGATACCAGTCGGATATTGCATCCTTCAGTCTGCTGAGTACTGCGGGATCAGCTGTTTCAATGATATTGTGCCGTTCACCCGGATCTGTCTCCAGGTCATAGAACTCATCACGGTGATTCATGCGCTTCACGTACTTGTATCTGCCGTCAAAGACCATGGATCCTTTGATATGCGCATCATTGTCTTTCTGAGCTGTTTTCTTTGCCCAGTAGTCATCCGTCGGCTTCGGTCCCTGACCTGCCTTGTTGTGCCACTCATCGCAGTGCGGCTCATCAGGTCTTCTTCCGCCTTCGCAGAAGACATACTCTTTACCCGGAGCGTTTCTGTCAGCGAGCATGCCTCTGACACTTCTGCCGAACTGTGTATGGTCAGGCGTAACGCCTGCATAATCCATAACTGTCGCATAGAAGTCCGTCAGTTCCGTCAGGCCATTGCAGATGCCGGGATCGACCGGTTCGCCCTTAGGAGGCTTCACAAGGAACGGTACCCTTGTCAGGCAGTGTTCGAATGTATTCTGTGATTTTTCCGGAAGATCAAAGTCACCTGTAAAGTCACCGTGGTCGGAAAGGAAGAAGATCGCGCAGTCGTCATAGATGCCTGCTTCTTTCAATGCATCGATCACCATTCCGGTCAGATCGTCAACGAATGAACACTGTGCAAGATAGATCGCTCTCATTTCCTCGAACTGCTCGTCTGTCCATGTGCTTCCGCCTGTCAGTTCTCTCAGTTTTTCAATGATCCTGGATTTGCCGGTCGTTTCACTGAAACGCACACGCTCCGGCATCTTGGAAGCGTCGATCCTGTTTCTGTATTCAGGTGAAGTGACATACGGGCAGTGCGGGTTGATCCATCCCAGGAACAGACACAGCGGCTTATCCGGATCAACGGGATGCAGGATCCTGTCGATCGCTGCTTGTGTGTCTTTCAGGTCTTTCGCTTCAAGTCTGTTTCCGCCTTCGACAACGCCTGTAAAATGCATGTAGCGGTCTTTCTTTTCCTGCGGAGCACCAGGCAGTCTGAACGGTCTTGTGCCCACAGGCTCAGACTCGTCATAATAATAGATCTCGTCCGCATGTTTGTAGTCCAGTCCTTCATACTGTCCTGCAACAAGATCATTTCTGCCGTTCATCCAGACATAATATCCGGCATTCTTCAGTTCTGAAAACAGTGAGCTCTCATCAGGATGCAGCAGATGCGTCATCGTGCGATGTCCCCTTGTATGGGGATAAAGCCCTGTAAAGAAGCTGCAGCGGCTCGGTACACATACGGGATTCTGGCAGAAAGCGTTGGAAAAACTGACAGCTTCGGTCTCCTGCAGACGGTCAAGTACCGGTGTGCAGGAAGCGGGATTTCCCAGATGTGCTACAGCGTCAGCACGCATTTCATCGGGATTCAGAATAATGATATGAGGTCTTTTCATACAATTGCCTGCTCCTTATTTCATTTTTTTCAGGCGTACCAGTGTATCACCGTGTCTGCGTTCATCCTGGACGATCCGTTTCAGCCACGGATATGTGCCTGTTAATTTTTCATGTTCGTTTGCGGCATCATATTCGCTCTGAGCCATCATGTTCATCGTGCCTTTGAGTCCGAATATACCCCTGACGACCGCAAAGAACGTGCGGTCTCCTTTTCTTTGTTTCCCTTCAGAACCGGTCTGACGTTCCATAAGAGAAACATGTGCCTGTTTGTCATCCCGGATCTTCAGCAGAGCCTGCCGTACTCGGGGATCTTTGGCCTTTCCTGCCATCATTTCATACACGGGAATACTGTCATTCGCATACTGCATGATCTTCAGCAGTTCTTTTTGTTTGTTACTGTTCATATTTTTTCTGCAGGATCTGCCGGATCTCACCCAGATCATATACCGCGTGATCCGGTCCGAAGTCGATCAGTCCCTGCTCCTTTTCTATTTTTGTCAGTGCCGCAATGACTGTTGATCCGGCATTTCTGCCTGCCAGCAGATCACTGACACTGTCCCCGGCATAAATGCTTTCCGTGCAGCCCAGCTGTTCCATGGCATACAGAATGCCGTCCGGTGCGGGTTTAGCCTTCAGATGATCATCCTGGCATACCAGCACATCAAAATACTGTTCCAGATCAAAGTCCTTCAGGATCAGTTCCAGTGATTTTCTGAGTCTGGATGTAACGATGCCGGTCGGGTATCCTTTTTCCTTCAGCCATGTCAAAAGTTCAACTGCACCTTTCATCGGCTTCATCAGTTCCCGGAGATGCTGTTCCTGAAACCGTCTGTATTCTTCCATCACTTCATATACATCCGCATTCGGAAAGAACTTGCGCATCTCTGTCTCAAGAGGAGGACCGAGAACTTCTGTCTTTCGTTCATCGGTGAATTCTTCCGGGGTGGCATAGATCTCAAATACATGTGCATAGCTGGAAATAACAGCCGGCTCCGAATCCATTAATGTTCCGTCAAAATCAAATAATACTGCCGGTAAATTCATGCCTTATCTTCCTGATCCTTGTTTTCCAGATATGTGTACAGTTTGTTCTTAAAGTTCGTGGTTGCGTTGTATCCTTCTTCTTTCAGGATAAAGTTCGTCACTGCAGACTCGATCAGGATGCGCATGGAACGTCCGGTACTGACAGGCAGTACGATCGTCGGGATCAGGATATCCAGGATCCTCGTAAATCTCGAGGATACTTCTCCCAGCCGTTCATATTCATCATTGGGATCGTATTTCACCAGATTGATCACAAGATCAACAACATGCTTATCCATCAGACAGTTGGCCCCGTACATCCTGGCAACATCTACGATGCCGATGCCTCTGAGTTCCAGCATACCCTTCAGCAGGTCCGGTGCATGTCCGACGATCCTGTTGTGTATTTTCTGCAGATCAACGCGGTCATCCGCGATCAGGACCTGGCCGTCCCTGATCAGTTCAAGCGCTGTTTCAGACTTGCCCATGCCGCTGTCCGCAAGCAGAAGCACGCCTTTTCCGTAAACGCTCATCAGCACGCCTGATACGGTCGTTTCTTCTGCCAGTTTCTCATCCAGATATGTGATCAGATCAACGACCATTCTGTACGTATCAAACGGCGTTCTGAAGATCGGGAAGTTCCGTTCATCAGCGACCTGCTTCAGTACCGGAGGGATCGGATTGTTGTGTGTTATCAGCATCATCGGCGTCAGCGGGTCCGTGATCGGTTCATAGCGTTCACGCTGCTGTTCTTCGTTCAGCGTTTCGATAAACCGCATTTCCTTATGACCCATAATAATGACACGGCGGGGGCTTGTCGGCTTGACGTAGCCCATCAGTTCAAATCCCGGACGGTTGATATCCGGAACGACTACCCACCTCTTTAAAGATTCTTCATTACCGGTCAGCTGTTCAAACTGAAAGAAATCTTTGATTTCACTGATCAGTACTTTTTTATCATATGTTTTTTCTTCCATTGCAGACTCCGTTCAAGTGGATTATAACATGCCGGTCTTTTACTTGATAAGACAGGGTACATAACTTTACCGAACAGTCGTCATGACAACAACAAAAGGGACTGTGCTCAGTCCCCGTTATTGCTGTTCTGTTTCTCTTTCGTCCATTTCAGAGTTTTTTTCAGATACTGTCCCGTCCAGCTTTCCGGAACTTCTGCGATCTGTTCCGGTGTTCCGCAGGCGATCACGGTTCCGCCGTTGTCGCCGCCCTCCGGACCAAGATCAATGATCCAGTCAGCACACTTGATCACATCCAGATTATGCTCGATGACGATCACGGTATCACCGTTGTCAACGATCCTCTGCAGGATGGCGATCAGTCTCTTGACGTCGTCCGTATGAAGACCTGTTGTCGGCTCATCCAGAATATAGACAGTTTTGCCGGTCGCCTTTTTCTGGAGCTCACTGGCAAGCTTGACACGCTGTGCTTCACCGCCTGACAGTGTTGTGGAAGACTGTCCGAGCTTCAGATAGCCAAGACCGACATCATTCAATGTCTGCAGGCGGTTCCGGATCTTCGGATGGTTCGTAAACAGCTCAAGCGCTTCTTCCGCAGTCATTTCAAGAACATCATAGATATTCTTTCCTTTATATGTACACTGCAGTGTTTCTTCGTTGTATCGCTTTCCATGGCATACTTCACACGGTACATAAACATCCGGCAGGAAGTTCATGGAGATCACTTTCATGCCGTCTCCCTGGCAGGCTTCACATCTTCCGCCCTTCGTATTGAAGGAGAAACGGCCTTTGTCATAGCCTCTGAGCCTTGCCTCAGGCGTATGTGCGAATACATCGCGGATATCGTCGAATACACCGGTATATGTTGCGGGATTGGAACGCGGTGTTCTGCCGATCGGATCCTGGTCGATCTGTACAAGCTTGTCGATGTTTGACAGGCCCTTGATCTTTTCGAATTTGCCCGGCTTCACACGCTTCATTCTGCCCAGGCTCTGCTGCACGGCCTTCATGAATACCTCATTGACCAGTGTGGATTTTCCGGAACCGGAAACACCTGTTACAAGGATGAGCTTTCCAAGCGGGAACTTGACATTGATATGCTTCAGGTTGTTCTCGGAAGCACCGATCACTTCCACGTTCTTCCCTGTACCCTTGCGTCTGGTCTCGGGAACACTGATGACCTTTCTGCCTGAGAGATACTGTCCTGTGATGGAATTCTCGGACTTCATGATATCTTCCGGCGTTCCTTCAGCAACCAGTTCACCACCATGAATGCCTGCGCCCGGACCGATGTCAACGATCCAATCCGCACTCAGCATCGTCTCTTCGTCATGTTCAACAACGATCAGCGAGTTGCCCAGATCCCTCATGTTTTTCAGGGTCGTGATCAGCTTTGCGTTGTCCCTCTGATGCAGGCCGATACTCGGTTCATCCAGGACATACAGGACGCCTGAAAGTCTGGAACCGATCTGTGTTGCCAGACGGATGCGCTGTGCTTCACCGCCGGAAAGCGTGCCGGCAAGACGGTCCAGTGTCAGGTAATCAAGACCGACATCCTTCAGGAAGCTCAGACGGTTTCCGATCTCCTTCAGTACCAGTTCAGCGATCTTCGCCTGCGTTTCCGTCAGCTGCAGTCCGCTGATCCACTCAAGTGCTCCGGTGACGGATTGAGCGGTAAATTCCATGATGTTCTTATCTGCTACACGCACAGACAAAGCCTGTTCATTCAGACGTTTGCCGCCGCACTTTCTGCATGTATGTTCCGTCATGAAGGAGTGATACCAGTCCTTGGACCAGGCACTCTGTGTCTCAACATATCTGCGTTCGATCAGTGTTTTGACGCCCTCGATATAGTCATTGCGGGAATACTTGTTTCCGGATGTGCTTGTGATCGTGTAGCGGATCGGTTTGTCGCTGCCGTTCAGGATGATGTCCATCTGTTTTTTGGTCAGTGACTTGATCGGCTTGTCCATATCGATCTTATAGGAACGGCAGAGAATGCAGAATGTCTGCCATTCGATATTCTCCGAGCCAGCAATATTCTTGTAATAACGGATGCCGCCTTCATTCAGCGACAGGTTCGTATCCGGTATGAGGAGGTCGACATCCACCTCTTCCGTAATGCCAAGTCCATGGCACACATCACATGCGCCAAGGGGTGCGTTGAACGAGAAGAGTCTGGGCTCCAGGGCAGGAATTGAGAATCCGCAGATCCTGCATGCGTAATTGCTGGAATACAGATTTTCTTCATCGCCTGCCAGTACGACCACCTTGCCGTCTGCCAGCTTCAGCGCTGTTTCCATGGAATCATGGATACGGCTGCGGGAATCCTCTTTCTTGACGATCCTGTCTACGACAACGTCGATATTATGACGCTTGTTCTTTTCCAGTTCGATATCGTCTTCCAGAAGCTTCTGTTCTCCGTCTACGCGGACACGGACATATCCGTCCTTCTGAAGCTTTTCAAACGTATCCTTGAACGTTCCCTTCTTTTCGGAAACGATCGGTGCCAGGATCGTCAGTCTGGTGCCCTCCGGTTTCTCCCATACGGCATTGACCATTTCGGTAATGGTCTGGCCGGTGATCGGGATATTGTGGTTCGGGCAGTACGGTATGCCTGTTCTGGCATACAGCAGACGGAGATAGTCATATATTTCCGTTACGGTTCCTACCGTGGAACGGGGGTTGTTGGAAGTTGTCTTCTGATCGATGGAGATCGCAGGCGACAGTCCTTCGATCAGTTCTACATTCGGTTTGTCCACTCCGCCGAGAAACATTCTTGCGTAAGCGCTCAGTGATTCTACATATCTTCTCTGGCCTTCTGCGTAGATCGTATCGAATGCCAGTGATGTTTTGCCTGAGCCGGACAGTCCGGTCATGACGACCATTTTATTACGGGGAATATCCAGTGAGATATTCTTCAGGTTATTTTCTTTCGCTCCGCGAATAATGATTTTATCCTGCTCCATCTTATTCCTTTCCGGCTGTTTCATGCAGATCCGCCAGCATCTGCCATGCCTCTCTCGGAGACATGTCATCCGGTGACGCCTGTTTCAGTGTGTTGATGATCTGTTCCGCTTTCGGATCGGTCTTCGTCATCTCGATCAGCTGATAACTCTGCTGTACAACTCTCTTTTTGGACTCCAGTTCCTTCTGCAGTCCCCTTGCCCTTTCAAGCACTGCCTCCGGCAGGCCGGCAAGACGTGCAACGTTAATGCCGTAGGAACGGTCAGCAGCACCCTTCTTGATCTTATAGAGGAATGTTACCGAATCATCTTTTTCCTGTACGACAACATGAACATTCTGAACGACACCGATCGAATCGACCAGTGAAGTCAGTTCATGATAATGTGTGCTGAACAATGTCTTTGCGTGCACGCACGCAGCAATATATTCGATCATGGCCTGTGCCAGCGCCATGCCGTCATATGTGGAAGTGCCTCTGCCGATCTCATCAAACAGGATCAGCGATCTGTCCGTCGCTTCCTGCAGCGCATGATTGGCTTCCGACATCTCCACCATAAAGGTCGACTGCCCAGAGAGAATGTCATCGCTGGCGCCGATCCTTGTAAAGATCTTATCGAATACCGGCATCTGGCATTTTGATGCAGGCACGTAGCAGCCGATCTGCGCCATAATGGCGATCAGGGCTACCTGTCTCATATATGTGGATTTACCGCCCATGTTCGGTCCTGTGATCAGCAGGATGGATTTCTCTTTATCCAGATAAATGCTGTTGGAAACATAATGCGGATCCTTCATCATTTCATCGAGGATCGGATGCCTGCCGTTTTTCACATCCAGCACATCATCGGTAAATTCCGGTCTTGTATATCTGTTTTTGGAAGAGATCTCTGCCAGCGCGCAGTAGCAGTCCGTCTCAGCCAGCGCAAGCGCAAGCTTCTGCATCTGCGGCAGATCAGTCTTGATGCGGTCAATGATCTCGGCAAACAGACGTTTCTCCACACGGATCGCGTTTTCTTCCGCATGCAGGATCGCATCTTCCTTCTCCTTCAGGGCAGGAGAAATAAAGCGTTCGTTGTTGACCAGTGTCTGTTTGCGCACATATCCCCAGTCATCCTGCACGAGCTGTGCCTGTGCCTTGGAGATTTCAATATAATATCCGAACACACGGTTATAGCCGATCTTCAGATTCTTCAGTCCTGTCCGCTCACGCTCGGCAGCTTCCATTTCGACAATGAACTGCCTGCCGTTTCTCTGAATGGAACGTGCTTCATCCAGTTCACTGTTGTATCCGTCGCGGAAAACGCCTCCGTCAGTGATCTGTGCAGGCGGGTCATCCGCAAACGCATCATTCAGGATGCCGCTCAGTTCCGTGAGCGGATCCAGAGAAGTATACTGTGAAAACTCAGCTGACTTGAGCTGACCGAAAACAACAGGAACCTGGTTCAGGGTCTTGCTGAGACGGACGATGTCTACAGGTCCTGCATTGTTCATTGCGATCCTGGCAATGAGTCTCTGCAGGTCATAGATCTCCGAGAGTCCCGCACGCACGGCATTCCGTTCCATGAAATGATCGGACAGCCATGTCACACGGTCCAGGCGTGCTTCAATGGCATCCTGTCTGACCAGCGGTTTCTCGATCCACTTCTTCAGAAGTCTGGAACCCATGGCGCTTCTGCATACATCCAGGAATGACCAGAGTGTTTCCGTCTTGCCCTGACGGTGCAGCGGTTCGATCAGTTCGAGGTTCTGCTGGGTATTGAAATCCATGTACAGATAATCATTCTCATTTTCAATACGGCATACCTGCAGATGCGAGATCATGTGCTTCTGTGTTTCTTCCAGATAGTTGATCATCCTTCCGTACACAGCCAGTTCATAATCTTTTCTGCAGCGTTCGCATAAGGGAAGATATACGGAACTGAATTCCGTTTTGTCGCAGTATGAGATCACGATCCGCATTTCTCTCAACGCCTTGATCAGCTTCTCGTCAAAGTTATGCTTTACAACGATCTCCCTGACGTTATTGCGCAGGATCGACTGCAGGAATGCAGTCTGATGATGCGGAATATCTTCCACAAAGTTCTCGCCTGTGCTGACTTCGGCAAACGCAAGCGAATAGCCGTATCCGTAGTCTTCGGCAGCAGCCAGATAGATGCTGCGCTTTTCATCATCGATCTCATCGATCAGCGTACCGGGCGTAACAACTCTGATCACATCACGCTCCACCAGTCCCTTGGCTGTTGCAGGATCTTCCATCTGCTCGGCGATCGCGATCTTGTAGCCGCGCTGCGTCAGTCTCTGTACATACCCGCTGACCGCATGATGCGGTACGCCGCACATCGGCACGCGTTCCGGAACACCGGCATTCTTGCCGGTCAGGACAAGGTCCAGCTCCCGGGAGACGATCTTCGCGTCATCAAAAAACATCTCATAAAAGTCACCGAGACGATAAAACAGCAGCGCATCCGGATACTGTTCTTTCACAGTCAGATAATGCTGCATCATCGGTGAAAAATC
>CAMOPG010000021.1:0-25043 GCA_946622165.1 uncultured Erysipelotrichaceae bacterium | reverse complement strand
CAGGCATGACACTGTTCGATGCAATCAAGACATTCCTCCAGGCTCCGCTGCAGGGCGTTATGACAGGTCTGCCTGGCTATCTGGCTTATGTTATGTTTGCTAACATCCTCTGGATGTTCGGTATCCATGGCACACAGACACTGTCTGCAGTAGCTTCCCCGATCCTGCTCGCTTCCTTTGCTGAAAACGAAGCAGCTTACCTGGCTAATGAGCCGATCCCGAATATCATCTGCACACCGTTCGCCTCAATGTACAACACACTGACAGGTGCTGGTATCACAGGTGGTATGATCATCGCTATTATGCTGTTCTCCAAGCGTGAAGACTACAGACAGATCGCTAAGCTGTCCATCCCTTGCGGAATCTTCAACATCAACGAACCTATGACATTCGGTATTCCGATCGTCCTGAACCCGATGTTCGCTGTTCCGTTCCTGCTGGCTCCTGTACTTGGTGCTACGATCGGTTACGTTCTGACAACTATCGGATTCTGCGGCCGCGGTGTTGTTAACGCTCCTTGGACAACTCCTCCGATCATTGCTGCATTCCTTGACACAGGCGGATCAGTTGGTGCTGCAATCACTCAGGTACTCATCCTGGCTGTTTCCACACTGCTGTATACACCGTTCATTATTGCTGCAAACTCCCAGACTGGAGAAGAGTAATTCAAGCAGAATAAATGACTTTTGAACCGGTGCTGGTATAATCGGGTTATCCGAGAAACCGGCACCGGTTTCTTCTTTATATACACGTGCGCTTCTTGTAAGGTGATTGATATGCTGATCAAAGATAAACTCAAAGATATCAGTAAGTTTTCTTCCTCGGAAAGACAGATCGCAGAATTTATTCTGGGACATCCGGATGAATTCATCGACATGTCGATCATTGATGTATCCAGGCATCTTTATGTCAGTAAATCCACGATCATCCGTTTTTCAAAGAAACTCGGGTTTACAGGACATAAGGATCTCTGCCTGACATTGGCGAAAGAAATGAATACGTTCGGCGGAAATATTGAACGTCTGGAAGAAACGATTCCTTTCGCATCCAATGACAGTGACAAGACGATCGCAGATAAGATCACGATGCTGAATTTCCAGGCACTCACTGATACGTATTCCTATGTTGATCTTGAACAGCTCAGAAATATCGCGGACCTGATCCGTGAAAAAAGAAAGATCACGCTGTACGGACTTGTAGAGTCCTTCCTGCTGGCTGCAGATTTTCAGTACAAGCTGATGAATATCGGGATCAACGCATCTCTTTCCGATGTTCCGGGCCTGTATTTCCGTCAGAGTTCTGTGCAGGAAGAAGATTCGATCGCATTTATCATCAGCTACTATGGAAGGCATACCGAACTGATCCAGACAGCCCAGCTGCTGTCACTGCGGAATATCCATGTGATCCTGCTGACCGGACCTGGCAATAATCCGATCATTCCGTACGCAGATGAAATCATCCGTGTCAACGTGAATGAGCCGCATCCGAAGATCGGTTCGATCAGTTCCAGAACAGCGATGTCACTCGTACTGGATATCATTTACTCATATGTATTCTCCAGTGATTATGAGGAGAATCTGCAGTATGTTATCGAAAGATCGGAAATCAGAAAGAATATCAGGGGAGAATCCTGACCGATCGCAATAAAGTGATTTGCACATTCGCGATGAATATGCGATGATATTACACGCGCATAGGTATTTCGGAGGAATTATGGCGAAAAACAATAAAATGAAAAATGCTAAGGCAAAGAAGACGGAAACAGCAGAGCTGAATGAAACAGCTGCTGTTGAAACAGCTGAAGCAAGAGATCCTCGCATTAAGGATAAAAAAGCGACACGTCTGGGAAATGAACGCCTTGTAAACAATATTACTAAGGAAAACCTGCTGATCTATTTCCTGACAGCACTCATTCCGCCGGTAGGTCTCTACATGCTTTGGAAAAAGGATAACACCATTCCTGAAGCGGCTAAATATGTATGGACTGTGATCGCGATCGCTGTAATTTATGCATGGTATCTGCAGCTGAACGGTGTACAGCTGGCAACAAGGTATTGATGAAAGAGCGAAAAGCTCTTTTTTTGGCGGAGGACTTATGAAATACAAAGCGATCTTTTTTGACTTCGACTATACGCTTGGAAACAGGGATGTCTACGCATATCAGCTTTATCTGCGGGCTGTCAACGAAAACAGCTCGATCGATGATCCTGTCCTGAAAGAGGCGATCGTACAGGACTGCATGATCTGGGATCAGAAGGGCAATGAAAACAAATACTATGTACAGGATCTGCTGAAGAAGCGTTACGGAATCGATCTGCAGTACGATGATTTCAGTGTCTGGTGGGATGATCATCTGTGGGAATATGCCGTCGCATATGATGACGCATATGACACTGTTTCAAAGCTGAAGGAAAAAGGATATCTGATCGGCATGCTGTCGAACGGAACCAGTGAAGGACAGCGTCTGAAACTCAAGCATGCAGGTCTGGATGAACTGTTTGACGCCATTGCCGTATCACAGGACATCGGCTTCAAAAAGCCTGATGTGCGTCTGTTTCAGCATGCGATGGATCTGCTGAATGTCAGACCGGAGGAATCCGTCATGGTCGGGGATATTTACGGCAGGGACATCATCGGCGCATACAGAGCAGGCATGAGACCGGTCTGGTTCTGCGTGGAACCGAACATGCCGCATCATGCGGACATCACCGTCATACATGCATTGTCAGAGCTTCTGAAATATTTCTGAGAATACCCGGCAGGCTTGAATGAAGCCTGTTTTTTTTATTCTGTTCACAAAAAAACATGTCTCTGCAGACATGTTATCAGTGTCCGTTGCCTCAGGCAGCACTCTGCCGGTGCAGCTCCATGCACACATGGGGGATCCCGTCCTCCAGGAATTCATCAGATGTGACCGTGAATCCCTCACGCCCGTAGAATCCTATGGCGTACGTCTGGGCTTCCAGATAGATCGTTTCAGCACCTGCTTCAAAAGCTGTCTCAATAGCCTGAGCAAGCACCAGGGCACCATATCCTCTGGAACGTTCCGTCGTCAGCATCCTTCCGATCTGCATGGTTTTTTCATCTTTGCGGAAGATGCGGCATGACGCAAGGTGACGCTCATCTTCTTCCAGGAACACAAATACTGATCTCAGATCTGTTTCATCAATGTCAGGATAGGGGCAGTTCTGTTCAACAACAAACACATCCTGCCGTGCCTTCAGCATTCTGTACAGTTCATCCTTTGTCAGTTCTTCATATGTTTTTACTTTGATCATAGCTGTATTGTATAGGAAAACATGTGATGCAGGAAGAAATTTACTCCCTGTATTTCAAAACAAATCTGTGAAATGTCTTAACTGCTATAATGATGTTGATAGCAACAGGAGGAAAACTATCATGACAGTATTCGGCGTATCGGTATATCCCGATCTGAGTCCGATGAGTGAGATCAATGAGTATCTCCATCTGGCTTCAAAGTACGGATTTACCAGAGTCTTTTCAAGTATGTTCTCAGTCGAAGGAACAAATGAAGAGATCATTGATTATTTCAGAGAATTCATCAAATGTGCCCATGAATGCGGAATGCGTGTTTCTCTGGATGTGAATACATCGTTCCTGACAAGGCTTGGCCAGTCATATGACGATATTTCACTGTTCCACGAGATCGGATGCGACATCATCCGTCTCGACGGCTCATACGGTGTCGAAAAGGACATCATCATGACCCGCAACCCTTATGGCATCCAGGTGGAAATGAACGCTTCATCATCCGGTGCCAGGGAGATCGCGTATTTCAAGGAACACGGCGTACCGGAAGACAGAGTGCTTGTATGCCATAATTTCTATCCGCAGCGCTACACCGGTCTGAAGTGGAATAATTTCCTGGAGACCAACCGCAAGCTCAGACCTTACGGATACCGCATGGCAGCGTTTGTGTCGTCCAACAACAAGAATACGCACGGTGTATGGGATGCCAGGGACGGACTGCCCACTGTCGAGCGCATGCGCGGTCTGCCGATCGACCTGCAGGTACGCATCATGCTGGCAACAGGAGATGTAGATGACATCCTGATTGGAAATGCCTATGCTTCAGAAGCAGAGTTCCAGGCAATAGCGGAAGTCATGAAGCCTGCCAGACCGATCGAGGATTCACCGATCTACAAGCGTCTTCAGGCATATGGTTCCGATCTGTCCAGATTCAAGGAATGCAAGCGTCTGAAAGTCATTCCTGAACCGGATATTACGGATATTGAACGCGGCAATCTCTTTGACCTGATCCCGCAGGCTGACTATGGCGACAGTTCCGAATGGATCTGGCGCTCCAGAATGGGCAGAATGGTCAATGCGGACAGACCGATCCCGCCGAAGCACTATGACGGTGAGACATTCCCTGCAGGAAGTGTTGTGGTAGTCAATGATAATTACCGCCACTACTCCGGAGAACTGCAGATCGTTAAGATCCCCATCGCAAATGACGGACAGAGAAACCTGATCGGTCATCTTGCACCGGGTGAAATGATGATGCTGGAACTGATCAACGACGGCGACATCGTGGAATTCATGGAATATCAGGAATACTGAGCAAGGAGACTATGTATGGATTACAAGACACTGAAACCTTTCCCTGAGGGATTCCTTTGGGGAGGATCATCCAGCGCTTATCAGTGTGAAGGCGCATGGGATGAGGATGGAAAAGGACCGTCTGTGAAAGACGCTGACCCGATCGTTCCCGGTACATCGGACTGGAAGGTGACATCCGATCACTATCACAGATTCAAGGAAGATATCGCATTGATGGCGGAGATGCATTTCAACGAATTCCGCTTCTCGATCGCCTGGACAAGGATCATGCCTGACGGCGTGACAGAAAACCCCAAAGGGATCGCGCACTATCACGAAGTGATCGATGAATGCCATAAGTACGGCATCGAACCGGTCGTTACACTGTATCACTTCGATCTCCCGCAGGCACTTCAGGAAAAGTACGGCGGCTGGGCAGACAGACAGTGCATTGATGATTTCGTCAATTACTGCAGAGTCTGCTACAGGGAATACGGATCAAAAGTAAAATACTTCCTGACGATCAATGAACAGAACATGATGGTTCTGTATAATCCGGAACGCCTGACAAACGAAAAGAAAGTATGGCAGGAAAACCATCACATGCTGGTGGCAGGCGCAAAAGCCATGATCGCATGCCATGAAATGTGCAGCGCGAAGATCGGACCTGCACCGAACATTACAGCCATCTATCCTGCAACAAGCCGTCCGGAGGATGTTCTGGCTGCGATGGATTGGGATCAGATGAGAAACCGTCTGTTCCTGGATCCGGCAGTATTCGGCACATATCCCGAAGCACTGGAAAACTTCATGAAAGACCGCGGCGTATTCCCTGAGACAACGGAAGAAGACTTTGAGGCATTGAGAAACGGCCATCCGGATTTCATTGCATTCAATTACTATGGAGCAGGATGTGTCCGCTACATGTCAGAAAGCGAAGCACAGGACGCAGCGAAGAATGCCGAAGGCATCCAGCACTTCATGACAGGACTGATGAGCTATCCGGGCATGTGCGCATCCGTGAAAAACGAACTGCAGGAACATACATCCTACGGCATGGGAATCGATCCTGTAGGACTGCGCGCTACACTGCGTCAGCTGTATGAGCGCTACCATCTGCCTCTGATCATTACAGAGAACGGATGCGGCGTTCCTGATACGCTGGAAGCGGACGGAACAGTTCATGATGATTACCGCATCGACTATCTGAGAAGACACATCAAAGCATGCCAGGAAGCGATCACAGACGGTGTAGAACTCTTCGGATACTCTCCGTGGTCCGCATTCGACCTTGTTTCAACACACCAGGGCATTACAAAGAGATACGGATTCATCTACATCAACCGTGATGAATTCGATCTGAAGGACATGGCAAGGATCAGAAAGGATTCGTTCTACTGGTATGCCAAAGTCTGCGCTTCCAACGGAAAGGAACTCGGATAATGAAACTGTGCATGAACGGCGATGACCTCGGCTATACGATGGCGAATACCCTGGGTATTTTCCAGGCGTACAGAGACGGCATCCTGCGGTCAACGACAGCTTTGACAAATTCAACATACATTGAGCGTGCTGCTGAATTATCCCGTCAGTATCCGGGACTCGGGATCGGCGTGCATCTGACGCTGACTCTGGACAGACCGCTGACAGAAAACAAAACGCTGCATGATGAAAACGGCAATTTCTGGGCCGGCAGGACAACGATCTGGACCAAGGATCCTGATTACAATGAGATCTATCAGGAATGGAAGGCACAGATCGAACGTTATATCAGCTTATTCGGAAGAAAACCGACACATCTGGATTCCCATCACAGTGTCCATGACGCAACCGAAGAGGCACTGCGTATCGCAAAGGATCTGGCAAAGGAATATGGTCTCTGCCTGAGAAGGTATAACGATCAGTTTGCATTCTTCGGACGTCTGTACGGTCCTAATTTCACAAAAGAGAATCTGATCGCTGCTCTGGAAGAGCACAAGGATCAGGATCTTGAGATCATGTGCCATCCGGGATGGTGTGATCTTGAACTGTACCGCAAGAGTTCGTATGCGGCAGGACGTGTGCAGGAACTTGACGTACTCTGCAGTGAAGAGGTCAAAAACTACGTTGCTGAAAACGGCATTGAACTCTGCCATTACTGATTCCAGGTTCAAAGTACCAAGTTAAATTTCTGACGTTCTAAAATTGATTGAAATGAAAGCGATTTCGTATTATTCTATATACATAAAGAGGGTCGCTATCAAGCGATAAAGGAGATAACAATGACAAAGAAAATCACACTTTTCTGTGCAGCTGGCATGTCAACTTCACTGTTAGTCAGCAAAATGCGTGAAGAAGCAGCTAAAAATGGTTGGGACTATGATATCAACGCTTATTCACTGACAGAATCCGCAGTACAGGGCCCGCTGGCTGACTGCATCCTTCTCGGACCGCAGGTTCGTTATGCAGTTAACAAAATGAAGGCTGACTTCCCTGACAAGCCGGTTGATTCAATCGAAATGCGTGCTTATGGCATGATGGACGGAAAAACTGTCGTTGCTAAAGCAAGAAAAATGATGGGTGACGAATAATGTCTGAGATGGAAGGCATTGAACTCGTAGCGTTTAACATCATCGCTTCCGTTGGTACAGCTCGTTCCTGCTATATTGGTGCGATCGACGCTGCTGCTGAAGGTAAATTTGATGAAGCTCGCCAGATGATCAAAGATGGCCAGGAAGCTTTCGTTCTCGGTCACGATGCTCATATGGGCCTGCTGACAAAGATGGCAAACGGTGAAACAGTTGAAACAAACCTGCTCATGCTCCATGCTGAGGACCAGCTGATGAGTGCTGAAGGTTTCGGTATTCTGGCTGAACGTTTCATCACACTCTACGAAAAATTATTTGCTAAGTAAGTCGTAATACAAGACTTCCCCGGTAATGAGGGAAGTCTTTTATTATACGAAAAAGCCGGAATATCCGAAGATATCCGGCTGATGATCAGAGCAGATCCAGCAGCTCCTGTCTGGAGAGACTTGCGGATGACATGCGTTCATCCGACAGGACCTTCTCTGCCAGCTCTTTTTTGGAGTTCTGCAGTTCGATGATGCGTTCCTCGATCGTATCCTGGAGGATCACCCTGTATACGGTAACAACATTTTTCTGACCGATCCTGTGAGCGCGGTCACTGGCCTGGTTTTCGACTGCTGTGTTCCACCATGGATCGTAATGGATCACGATATCTGCAGCGGTCAGGTTCAGTCCGGTCCCGCCTGCTTTCAGTGAAATGAAGAAGACCGGGATATCATCTGTCTGGAAGCTGTCGACCATCGCAATGCGCTCGGCAGACGGGGTGCTTCCGGTCAGCAGATGATACTGTATCTTTTCTTTCCGCAGACGGGCGATCAGGATATCCAGCATGGAAGTAAACTGGGAGAAGACCAGCACCTTATGTCCGCTGGTGATCGCTGCCTTCAGCAGTTCCATGAAGGTATCTTCTTTCGCGGAATTGCCGCGGTATGCACTGTAGAGCAGGGCAGGCGTGCAGCAGATCTGGCGCAGACGCGTCAGTTCGGCAAGCACCTCGATCCTGCTTTCTTTGTATTCTTTATCTGTTTTTGTGCTTAACTCATTCTTCAGGTTCTGAACAGCTGCCTGATAAAGCTGTGCCTGCTCCGCTTCCAGCGGGGCATAGACAACTTCTTCAAGCTTCGGCGGAAGATCCTTCAGCACATCACGCTTCATCCTTCTCAGGATAAACGGTGAAGTGATCTGCTGCAGGCGGCTGAAGGCTTCTTCATCATTCATCATGATGATGGGCTCCTCATATGTCTTCTTGAATAACGGATAACTGTGCAGAAGGCCAGGCATCAGGTAATCAAAGATGCTCCAGAGCTCGCTCAGTCTGTTCTCGATCGGCGTGCCTGTCAGGGCGACCCTGAAAGCAGCATTGACTGCTTTGACGCTCTTGGCGCTCAGTGTTCCAGGGTTCTTGATATACTGCGCTTCGTCAATGATCATGCAGTCAAAGCTCATGTCAGCGTATACCGCGATGTCTTTCTGCAGCAAACTGTATGAGGTGATCAGAATGTCCTGTTCATTCGTTCTTCGTATCAGTTCCTGACGGATCGATGCCGGTCCGTTGATGATCTGATACGGCAGCTCAGGCGCGAATTTCCGGATCTCCTTTGCCCAGTTGTATACAAGGGATGAAGGGCATACGATCAGCGTCCGCTTCCGGTCCTTCCATGCACACAGTACAGCGATGATCTGCAGTGTTTTGCCAAGGCCCATCTCATCCGCGAGCAGACCGCCCATGCCCAGATCCCGCAGACTGCACAGCCAGGAGAAACCTTTTTTCTGGTAATCCCTGACGATCGGCGTCAGCCGGGCAGGCACTTCATATTCATTCTGCTCAACTGTCAGGATCCGCCTGGAGAGGTCTTCAAACACTTTGTCCGGATCAAACGTCACAGATTCCGACTGACTGAGTCCATTGAGATACACTGCCCTGTAGAGCGGCATTTCCGAATGGCCTTTTTTGAGGTCTGACTGGGAGATCTGCAGTTCTTCCACGGTATCATACAGATCACCGAAGCCATCATTGATCTCAACAAAATCACCGGACCGCAGACGATAGTATTTCTTTTTCCTGCTGTAGCGGGACAGGATCTCTGCGATCTGTTCGTTGGAAAGGGTATCGGATACCATATCCAGCTTGAGCAGGTTATCCTGCACGGAAATGCCTACATGTACATTTCCGGTGTTTTTCAATCCGATCTTCTTGAGATTCTCTGATATCATGACCTCTGCGTATTCACGCAGCTGCTGGATGCGGTATCTGAGGAATTCATAGATCGCGTCCTCATCATCAATGCAGATGAGCTGCCTGTCCATATCTGTTTTGGGAAAGATATCCCTGAGAAAGCTGATGAATGTACTTTCCTGATACAGATCCCTGATCTCTTCAGGATCATCTTCCGTAAACAGGCTGTACCGTGCATCCCCGTAATTGACATACGCATCGCATGTGATCAGCGAAGGATCAGGTGCGTCCAGATACAGCGTATATACCGGCTTCGGAGGCATGTAATCTTCCTCACTGAATCCGTCCGCTGTGATATCAAACCGCTCCTTGATATTCGGCCAGACAGACCTGGTGAATGCTTTCATGTGCTGATTGTTGATATACTGTACGGCAGACGATGCTTTGACCAGAAAGTCTGCAAACGGCATGATACTGCCGGTATCCTGTGATGAAATATAAAGATCCCATTGTGATCCGCGTCTGACAAATACATAGATACGGTGCAGACCTTCCAGACAGAACAAAGGACTGCATCTGAATGAATATCCGCCGTTTTCCTGTTTCATGACGATATCCGCATTGATCGGACCGGTACTGACTGAACTGATGTGTTCAAACGGTATGCCGTCGATCAGCAGGTGACGGGGATCATCCTGCACGATATCAAACAGCCTGTCTGCCAGGGAATTCGTCAGCTGGATATAAGATCCGATATAGGGCGGAGTGCCGGGTACCGCACTGTTGATCATATCAGCGACCGAGATCAGCAGATCCAGGATCCTTGCGGAGGTTCCCTGAAAAGAATCGGCTGTGACCGCAGCTGCGATCCTGCTGGTACTGTACGGTCTGCCTGACGTGATGCTTGCGGTGAATTCACTGATCGACGGGATATACTTTTCCAGGTATCCCGATTTCAGAAGAAATCTCACATTGCATGTATGTTCACGGATATACGTAAGCACGGGGATCAGCTGTGCAGTCTCTTTCCTGCTTCTGCGCACAGGTGCACGGTACTGTTCCATCAGTGTCATTGCGGAATCCGATGTTGCATGCTCGATCGAGAATGACTCCAGTGTTTCTGCAACAGCCGGAGGGAAGCCGTGATCAATGAGCACAGGGGACTCATATGTATATTTCATGACCAGTGCCGCGGTATGCGGACACATTTTTCCTGTTTCCGCATATTCCTGACAGCTGCATTTTACCTGTTCGACCGTTTCCTGATCCTTGTCGATCAGTGCACCGGCCTGATATCTGCCCGCATCAATGACATTGGCGGCGATCAGGTCATACTGTCGGTCTTTGATCATCGTATAAACAGTTCCGACTCCTCCTGAATAATAAAGATCCCTTGCTTTCTCAAGTTTCTTCCTGTCATTCAGATAAGTTTCAAGTACATCTTCTGTGATCATTTTTCTGTCTCCATCTGCTTATCATATCATGAAACTGCCCGGACATGTCCCGATCTGTTGTTTTTCAGAAAGACATCAAATTCTGCGCATGAAAAAAGCTCCCGGGTCGGGAGCCTGCATGATCATTCTTTATCGAGCAGCGGAGTCAGTGTCCGGATGATCGCTCTGGCTTCTACTTCACTCAGCCATGTGATCTTTCCGTCTTTGTCTTTCTTCATCACGATTGCCAGTCCTTTGGCGTTCGGATCTTTTTCTTTCAGGAAGGACAGACTGTTGTCTTCATAAGGAGACGGATGCGCTGTTTTGTTGTAAACGATCTGATACGGATCACCGAGCATAGTGAACGGCATGACGCACAGATCACGGTTCTCATCATATCTCTCTTTATGCAGACGTCTGACGATCTTGTTTGTTTCCGCAAACAGGGTATCAACAGCGTAGTCTGTAGTCTTGTCGTCATTAATCTCTGTTTTTTCAGAATCCGTATAATAAGTTCTTAAATTAAGGTTCCCTTTGAAAAAGTGCGGTTCGTCATTACCGTAAATTGCAACCGTGCATACCAGATAATGAAAATACGAATAGAATTCTGTGAGGTCAGCCATAATTATCTCCTATACTCCCTTATATAATACGCTGTTTAAGCATCAGATTCCAGTTTTTTCACAAGCAGTCTGACAGAAAAGGGCATATTTCAGCGAAATTCTGACAGATCGTACAAGATGTCCGGCCGCTTTGCTTCATGACGTGCTACGATGTTCAAAAGGACAGCGTTATGCAGACAAGAACAGAGGCACTGTACAGACTCTCCAGGTCTAAATTCAGATCATCGTTTCATCTGAATGAACAGGACCGGAAGTATGTACGGGAAAAAGGAATGGATACGATCCGTGCACACGCTTATGACTTTGTGCGGACGCGTCTGGCACCGGCATGGCCGGACAACGACGGGAAACAAACACCCATGAAAGGGCATCCCGTATTCAAAGCCCAGCACGCATGCGCATGCTGCTGCAGAGGATGTCTTGAGAAATGGTACAAGGTCCGCAAGGGCACGGAACTGACGGAATTGCAGCAGGAAAAGATCGTCAATCTGCTCATGGCATGGATCGAAGAGGAAATGAAAGCACGGCCTTGAATTCAGCCGCGCTTTTTTGATCATTCTTCAATATAGACCCGTTTCATTCTGACCGGTTCGACCGGACGGTCCTGCCAGTCGGTACGAACGGAAGCGATCTCGTCAACCGTATCCATGCCTTCGACAACATGTCCGAATGCAGCGTAGTTTCCATCCAGATGCGGCGCATCAGCGTGCATGATGAAGAACTGGCTGGATGCGGAGTTGGGATCCATGGCTCTGGCCATCGAGATGACCCCGCGCTTGTGAACGATCGGATTGCTGTATCCGTTGGAACGAAATTCACCGACGATGTGTTCCTTGGAACCGCCTCTTCCGTTGCCCAGCGGATCTCCTCCCTGGATCATGAATCCGCGGATAATGCGGTGGAATGTCAGGCCGTCATAGAAGCCTTCGGAAACAAGCTTTTCAAAGTTTGCGCATGTGATCGGAGCACTGGCAGGATCAAGCTCGAGCTTGATCGTGTGTCCGTTCATCATTTCAATAACGATCATAATGTTTTCCTTTCTGCACTGTTCTGTGTTTTCCGTGTCAGGATATCCTGCAGGTCCTCTTCATCCGGGAACTCTTCTGTGACAGGCTGGTATTCAGTTCTGCGCAGCTGCCGCATCCTCCTGTTTTCTTCCTCCAGAAGCTGCTTCATTTCAATGTCCTGCTTCACTGATTTCGCATACAGGCCGTTGAAGACAGCGTTTATCCCGAAGGCAGCTCCGATCCCCATAAAGAGCAGGAAATCCTCATCCATGAGGCTAAAGCCGGCCGCAATGAACAGAAATGCCACAAAGCCGTTGAATACAGCCAGGCCGATCGATAAAAAACGTTTCAGATGATCACTCATACCGGTACCTCAACAGAAGATATTCTACCATGGACATTCATTCGATGGCATCCAAATGTGCCGAGAGAACATCATCCTGCTCTCTCAGCTCACTCAGCACCGCATCTGCGCTGCCTGTCATGTCCGTGATATCCACGGAAATGGTGACGGCTGCTTTGGATGCGACAGGAATGGATTGGGATATGGTGATGATGGATAAATGCATGGATGACAGTGTGCTGATCACTTTGGAAAGGGCGCCCGGCCTGTCGAGCAGAACGATCGAGAAGATCGCTTTTCTGCGTGATTCCGTGCCTTCCGTACGGAATACATAATCTTTGTACTTATAAAAGGTATTTCTTGAAATGCCGACCATTTTGACCGCTTCCGTAACGGAAGACGCTTCATGACGGGAGAGCAGATCTCTGGCTTCGATCACTTTTTCCAGATATTCCGGAAGGATCTTTTTATGTACGATCAGAAAATCGGATGCCATGTTTCCTCCTTGAAGTATCCGGCACCCTGGAATGACGGCTTGGTCTCCATGATGTGCCATTTTTCTTCATATGCGTTCAGCGCGTCCCTGACAGTCTGGCTGAGATGGCTGAGGCTGATCGAGATGCAGGTAGAACCGGAGCCGCTGATCAGGAATACGCCGCCTGTATCTTTCACAGCCAGCGCCTTGACCTCGTCAAAGTGCGGGATAAAAGCCTTTCTGTACGGTTCGTGAATATGATCGACGGAGGCTGTCTTCAGCAGTTCCAGATCACCGTCAGCCAGCGCTTTGGCCAGCAGGATCGCATGAGCGCTGTTGGTGACAGCGGTCTGCCTGCTGTATGCATCGGGAAGCGCGCGTCTGG
The DNA here is from genome assembly GCA_946622165.1 of uncultured Erysipelotrichaceae bacterium. Classification (GTDB taxonomy): domain Bacteria; phylum Bacillota_I; class Bacilli_A; order Erysipelotrichales; family Erysipelotrichaceae; genus Bulleidia. The sequence continues at coordinate 11,471 of CAMOPG010000021.1, read as the reverse complement.
CTTCTGCCGTGGATACCTCCACATCCGGAATGTACAGTGTGTAGATCCAGTCCGGACTGAGCGGCATCTTCTGCGTCATGACAGAACCTTCATTGATCGAAGCTGTCAGGCCGCCGAACAATGCAGGTGCCGCATTGTCGGGATGACCTTCCAGCCTGGTGCTCAGTTCCAGCGCTTCCTGTCCGGTCAGCTTTCCTTCATGAAGCAGGGCGTACGCACTGATGCCTCCGCAGGTCAGCGAAGCAGAAGAACCAAGTCCTCTGGATACCGGGATCGCACAGTCAAAGACTGCACGGATATGATCGTCACAGCCGCAGTACTGTCCTGCCGCGTGATATGCCTTCAGGAACAGATTGTCGGGATTGTTGTACTGTTCTTCAACATTGACCAGTTCATCATGGTCGCTGAGTGAAATATCGAATGTATTGTAAATGCTGAATGCCAGGCCAAGGCAGTCAAATCCCGGTCCGAGATTTGATGTGCTGGCAGGGATCCTGATCTTAACCATTGGCGATCTCCTCCATCCTCTGACAGATCCGACTGATCCCGTCTTCTTTATGAATGCTCTCAGTGAAGCGCACAGGCAGATCCTTCAGCTGCGCAAGTCCGGACGGGATCGGTTCCGATGTCAGACTGCTCAGCTTCTGCATGGCTTCAAATCCGTCCGCACAGGATTCTCCGGTCAGACATCTGTAAACATCCTGCGGGAACTTGAATGCTGAAGCAGTCGACAGCACGACGCACGGCGTCTGATCCGAGGTGCTCCGCATATGCTGGTGCATGCCGTTCAGCGCGATCGCTGTGTGCGGATCGATCAGCAGATGCTCACGTTCATACAGTGAGCGGATCTCTTCCGCACAGTCTTCTTCACTGCACCAGTAACCCTTGAACAGGGAAGATATGGAGTGCTTCATATTCTCGGGAATGGTGAAGGATCCTTGTCTGGAAAGAGAATCCATCAGATCTCTGACCAGCGCGTCATCATGGCCGCTTTCTTCAAACAGCAGACGCTCAAGATTGCTTGATACGAGGATATCCATGGAAGGGGACATTGTCGTATAGAACGGCCGCTTCACATCATACGTGCCTGTTTCCAGGAAGTCCGTCAGGACATTGTTCCGGTTGGATGCACAGATCAGGTGCTTGACGGGAAGACCGATCCTGCGGGCGTAATAACCGGCAAGAATGTCTCCGAAGTTCCCGGTCGGAACAACGAAATTGACAGGTTCTCCGGCTTTGATTGCACCCTGATGCACCAGCTTTGCATAGGATGAGAAATAATATACGATCTGCGGAACAAGCCGTCCGATATTAATGGAGTTGGCGCTGGATACCCTAACGCCTCTGGCGGCGTTTTTGACCGCTTCACTCACGGCTGCTTCCTTGACCATGCGCTGACAGTCATCAAAGTTGCCTTTTACGGCAATGACGCACACATTGTTTCCATATGCTGTCTGCATCTGCAGTTTCTGCACTTCCGACACGCCGTCCTCCGGATAGAATACGGTCACTGCTGTGTGCGGTACGTCCGCGAAACCGGAAAGCGCTGCTTTGCCGGTATCACCGGATGTGGCAGTCAGGATCGAGATCGTATCCTTGCATTCATCCAGTTCATATGCGCAGCTCATGAAGCGCGGCAGGATCGTCAGTGCGAGATCCTTGAATGCAGATGTCGGCCCGTGCCAGAGATCCATCAGCCATCCGTCGCTCATACGGCGCATGGGAACGATCTCCGGTGTATCGAATTTGCTGTCATAGGCCCCGTACACACATGCATGGATATCATTCTTGCTCAGATCATCGAAGAACACGGATATGATTGCTTCGGCGATCGAACGGTAATCGTCTGAACTGAGTACGGACGGGTCCGGAATGCGCTCGATCGATTCCGGGACAAACAGACCGCCGTCCTGTGACAGTCCGCGTATAACGGCTTCATGAGCTGTCATACGGGTGTTTTTATTTCTGGTACTGATATAAACAGGCATTTTTTTCTCCTTGTAAGTATGACTATGAAATGATACTATGTTCTCGTTGTAAAAACAACTGTATTCAATACAGAAACAGGAGGCGCTATGAAGATAGGACTGCTTGGGCACGGAGTTGTCGGAAAAGGCGTAACAGAGATTATTGACGGACATTTTCCTGAGATCACAGTCACATCCATTCTTGTGAAGGATCTGTCCGAGGGAAATGATCCGAGATATACGACCGATGCATATCAGATACTGAACGATCCGCAGATCGATGTGGTCGTGGAATGCATGGGCGGCATCGAACCTGCGTATACATATGTCAGAACTGCGCTGGAAAACGGAAAGCATGCTGTTACTTCCAATAAAAAGATGCTTGCGCATCATCTGAAGGAACTGGCGGATACTGCCGAAGCACATCACCGTTCCCTGCGTTTTGAAGCATCCTGCGGCGGCTGCATTCCCTGGATCCATGAACTGGAGCGTACCGGACGGATCGATAATATTACTTCATTCCGCGGCATCATGAACGGAACGACCAACTATATCCTCTCTGATATGACTGCTTCAGGCGCTGACTTCTCTGCGGCGCTGAAAGAGGCGCAGAAGCTCGGATACGCGGAAGCTGATCCGTCCGATGACATCGACGGCAATGATGCAGCATATAAGTGCTGTATCTCAGCGTTCAGTGCATTTCACAAAGCCGTTGACCCGGAACAGGTCCCGCACTTCGGAATCCGCCATCTTGCCGCCAAAGACATCGCAAATGCGCAGGCAGACGGCCGCGTGATCAAGCTGATCGGCAGAGGATGTCTGGATTATGGCAGACTGTCGGTATACGTCATGCCGGTCATGCTGAAAGGGGATGATCCGATGAGCCTGGTATCATCGAATCTGAACAGGTTCGAACTGAGCTGCAGAACACTTGGCACAGCTTCCTTCGGCGGCCAGGGCGCCGGTTCGCTCCCGACCGCACACGCTGTTGTACAGGATATCCTGTCGATCAGTGATTCCGGTATTCCCCGGACATGGGAGCCATCGGATAACCATATAGAAACAGTACGGGGAACATATTATGTGTCCGGAAAGGACCTGTCCGGGTTTGAATCTGTCAGTGCACAGCGTCATGATGGCTGGCTGCTGACACGGGAAATGTCATTGCAGGAACTGACTGCTCTGATGCAGGAGCGTCAGGACGTGTTTGTATGTGAGGTGAGCAGATGATCAAAGTAGCGAAGTTCGGCGGCTCCAGCGTTGCCAACGCTGAGCAGTTTGCCAAAGTCAGACAGATCGTGCAGTCGGATCCGTCAAGGAAATTCATCGTTGTCAGTGCCTGCGGCAAAGAGTACAAAGAAGATCACAAGGTGACAGATCTTTTATATCTCTGCCATGCGCACCTGAAGTACGGCGTTACATATGAACCGATCTTTTCCATGGTGGAAAGCAAGTACCGCAGCATTGCCTCCGACCTGAATCTCAAAACAGACCTGGATGAAGAATTCGGGAAGATCCGCTCCATTATGAAAAAGGATCTGTCCGAGGACTATCTTGTCAGCAGAGGCGAATATCTGACAGCGATCCTGATGGCAGAATATCTGGATTATACATTCCTGGATGCTTCAAAGGTGATCCGCTTCAAATATGACGGTTCGATCGATCTGGATTATACAGCGCATGTCATCGGTGAATACGCGCACCAGTCCAAAGGAATCGTAGTGCCGGGGTTCTACGGAGCACTGCCCAACGGCGTGATCCGTGTCATGTCCAGGGGAGGTTCCGATATCACAGGTTCCGTCCTGGCCAATGCCATTGACGCGGATGTGTATGAGAACTGGACGGATGTATCCGGATTCTTCATGGCAGATCCCCGCATCATTGATCATCCTCTGCAGATCCCCCGCATCAACTACAACGAACTGCGTGAAATGAGCTATATGGGAGCCAATGTCCTGCATGATGACGCGGTATTCCCGGTCAAGATGAAGAATATCCCGATCAATGTCCGCAATACGAATGAACCGGACAATCCGGGAACGATGATATTGGAGGACTGCTCGGAATACGACAAAAAGGATCCTCCGCACTTTATTACAGGCATTACCGGAAGAAAGGACTACACGGTCATTACGATCGTACGGAACCAGTCTGTTTCAGGCATTTCATTCCTGAGAAAGCTGCTGACGATCTTTGAAGAATTCCATGTAGCGGTCGAAACGCTGCCTACAACGGTCGATACCGTGTCTGTGATCGTTGCCAGCGAATCTGTCAGCCACTGCCTGTATGAGATCATCGGCAGGATCAAGGAAGACCTGGCACCGGAAGACTTCCATATGGAAGACCATGTAGCGATCGTAGCCATTGTCGGACGCGGCATGAAACAGCAGCCGGGTATTTCCGGCAGGCTGATCTCCGAGTTCGGAAACAACGGGATCAACATCAAAGTGCTGTCGCAGACAAACGATGAACGGTGCATTGAAGTCGGCGTTCTGAACCGCGATTTTGAAAAAGCGATCCAGTGCATTTACGATAAGTTTATCAAGGAAGAAGGAGAACAGTTATGAAGATCGGAATTCTCGGCGCAACAGGAGCGGTAGGCAGACAGATGCTGCAGTGCATCGATGAACAGCTGCCGGAATGTGAGGAAGTACGTCTGTTTGCCAGTGAGCGCTCCAAAGGAAAGACAGTGCAGTGGAAACAGGAAACCCTGACGATCGATGTGCTGAATGAGGAAAACGTCAAAGGACTGGATTACGTGCTGGGTGCCGTTTCAGCTTCCCTGGCAAAGGAATATGCGCCGCTGATCACAAACGCAGGGGCTGTCTTCGTGGACAATTCCAGATATTTCAGACTGTTTGATGACGTGCCGCTCGTAGTACCGGAGATCAATGGTGAGGATGCCTTGAAGCACCATGGCATCATCGCAAATCCGAACTGCAGCACGATCATTACCATGATGGCTGCTGCACCCATCGCCAGGATCTCACCGATCAGAAAGATCATCGCATCCACATACCAGGCCGTATCCGGCGCCGGTATTGAAGGCATGCGCGAACTGACGGAACAGATCAGTGCGATCAGTGAAGGACGCAATGCCGAGCCGCATGTATTCCCGGCACAGATCGCCTATAACTGCATCCCGGCGATCGGTTCCCAACAGGAAGAGGGATACACCTCGGAAGAAATGAAAATGCAGTATGAAGGACGGAAGATCCTGCATCTGCCGGATCTGAGGGTAACGTGCACCTGTGTCCGTGTGCCTGTATACCGCTCGCATTCCATCAGCTTCTCACTGCAGTGCGATGATCCTGTCACGCCGGAAGAGGCGATCGAAGCGATCAAAGCATTCCCGGGAGATGTCTATGCGGATGATTTCCTCCCGATGCCGCTCGATACATCCGATCAGGACCTGGTATATGTCGGCAGAGTACGCCGTGACCTCGTGTTTGACGGAGGACTGGCGATCTGGTGCTGTGGGGACCAGATCAGAAAGGGCGCTGCCTCCAATGCTGTAGGGATCATCCGTTATCTTCATGATCATTTGTGAAAAATCAGATAAAACTGAAGCTTCACCTCGTTTGACAGGTATAATTCATAACAATATTGTGATAAAATACTTAAGCAAGTGAGGAAAAAAATATGTTTAAAAGATCTGTCATAGCAATTTTGGCAACAGCTGGCGCTGCTTCGATCGCTCTTACAGCATACATGCTCTGGAAGAAAAACCAGGAAGTAAAGGAAGAAGCAGTCCCTGAACAGGAACCCGAAGATGAGGTCGTCCGCTTTGTGGATATCACAAATGACAATCAGTCTGAAGACAAAGGTACAGGTTTCGGACTGCGTGCTGAAGATGTGCTGGATCAGGCTGAAGAGACTGCTGAAAAAGCAGCAGACGCAGCTGAAGAACTGAAGGAAGCTGCTCAGGAAACAGTTGAAGAAACTGTTGAAAAAGCAGCGGATACAGCAGAGGAAGCAAAAGAGGCTGTTGAAGAAAAGGTCGAAGAAGCTGCAGAAGCAGCTGAAGAGCTGAAGGAAGCTGTTCAGGAGACAGTTGAAGAAACTGTTGAAAAAGCAGCGGATGCAGCTGAGGAAGTAAAAGAGGCTGTTGAGGAAACAGCTGAAGAAGCTGCCGAGAAAGCCGCAGATACAGTTGAAGAAGTCAAAGAAACTGTTGAGGAAGCAGCTGAAGAAACAGCAGAAGAACTGACAGAAGAAGCACCTCAGGAAGCTTCTGAGGAAGTGCCTGCTGAAGAAGAAAAACCGGCCAAAAGCGAAGCTGATGAACTGGATGCTCTGCTTGACGAAGTTCTGAAGGAAGAAGATCTTCCGATGGATAAGGAAAGCCTGAGAAACATTGATCTGGCTGTAGATGAACCGGAAGAAAAACTGGAGACAGCAGTTGCCGGCAAGCCGTATGCTCCGGAAGTTGAACAGATCGCTGAACTGTACCAGTTCCTGGACAAGGATTTCATTGAAGAACTGTTCTACAAGAACAGTGAATTCACTTCCAAGTTCCCGGTTGATACATTGATCCGCCTGTCCCATAAGTGCTACTTCACAGACACGGCGATCATGAGAGAGTTTGAACGCATCGCTGTCAACAACGGTTATGCTGCAGAAGAAATGAACAGTCACGAGACAGTCGTATCCCGCAAGATGTTTACGGAAGAGGGATCGATCCTGAGTGATATCTTCAATGTTGCAAACCAGGTTGAAGCACTGCACGGATCCTACGAAGGATACCGGATCGACTGACAGACCAGAGCCTCCAAACGGAGGCTTTTTCTTTTGGGTCATACAGATGACAACTGCATATTTTGTAATATAATGGTATGGTTCTAAAGGAGGCTCCATGAGCGTTATTGAAGTAAAAGACCTGACTTTCTCATATGACGGAGAAACACCTGCTGTACAGGGGGTGTCATTTTCCATTGAGAAAGGATCATATACGACCCTGATCGGTCATAACGGAAGCGGCAAGTCGACTGTTGCCAAACTCCTTGCCGGCCTTCTGGAAAAAGAGAAGGGGACGATCGTCATTGACGGAATGGAACTGAATGATGAGAATCTTCATGCGCTCCGCCGCCGCATCGGCATCGTATTCCAGAATCCTGACAATCAGTTCATCGGATCGACCGTACGTGACGATATTGCCTTCGGTTTGGAAAACCATTGTGTGCCGCAGCCGGAAATGGACGGCATTATTGAAGAATTCGCTGCCCGTACAGGTATGACGGCGTATCTGAATACAGAACCGACGCATCTTTCGGGTGGTCAGAAACAGAGAGTCGCGATCGCCGGAGTGCTTGCAATGAAGCCTGAGATCCTGATCTTTGACGAGGCTACCAGCATGCTGGATCCCCAGGGCAAGGATGAGATCAAGCGCGTCATTATGGAACTGCACAAAGAGAGCGGACTGACCATCGTTTCCATCACGCATGATGTTGATGAAGTGACCGGAAGCGATGCGGTCATCGTACTCGACCAGGGAAAGGTCGCAATGACCGGCACGCCGAGAGAGATCTTTGCACAGTCTGAAAGACTCAAGAATATGCACCTGGAGCTGCCGTTTGCCCTGCAGCTGTCCGAACAGCTGAAGAAGCACGGTGTCAGCACCGGGGATGAAATAACGATGGAAGGAGTGGTGGAAGCGTTATGCCGATTGCATTTGAACAGGTAAGCCATATCTACAGTGACGGCACGCCATTCCGTTATCAGGCGTTGTATGACATTGACCTGACCCTGAAGGAAGGAAAGATCACAGCTGTGATCGGGCAGACAGGCTCAGGAAAGAGCACGCTCGTGCAGCACCTGAATGCATTGCTGCTGCCGTCTTCCGGAACAGTCTACGTTCTGGACAGAAAGATCGAAGCAGGCACACGTCCCAAGGGACTGAAGTCACTCCGCAAGGACGTCGGCCTGGTCTTTCAGTTCCCTGAATACCAGCTGTTTGAAGAAACGATCCTGAAGGATGTATCCTTCGGGCCGAAGAATTTCGGCGTGAGTGAGGAAGAAGCGGAGAAGAAATCTCTGGAAGTCCTGAAACTTGTCGGGATCGATCCTTCCTATGCCGAGCGCAGTCCGCTTGAGCTGTCCGGCGGCCAGAAGCGCAGAGTTGCGATCGCCGGTATCCTTGCGATGGATCCTTCAGTACTTGTTCTGGATGAACCGACTGCCGGACTCGATCCGCAGGGAACGGTCGAAATGATGAAGCTGTTCAAGCGTCTGAACCGTGATATGCACAAAACGATCCTGATCGTTACGCATGACATGGAGCAGGTATATAACTATTGCGACGAGGTCGTCGTCATGGAACACGGAAAGGTCAAGCTGCAGCAGAGTGTTGATGAGTTCTTCTCACATCCCGAGCAGTGCATTGAACTGCATATCCTTCCGCCGGATATCATCCGCATGAAGACGATGCTGAAGGAAAAGGGATTCAAGATCGGTGATGAAATACGCGATGTACAGGCATTGGCGAAATGCATCGCAAGGCAGGTGAAACATGGGTAATTTTACGCTTGGACGCTACATGCCTCTGGATTCACCGGTCCATAAGATGGATCCCAGGGCGAAGATCGGCGCAATGCTGATCGTGATGATCGCTGTATTCTTCCCGTCCGGCTGGACTGGATACGGTGTCCTGTTCGTCATTGCGGCAGGCATGATCCTGCTGTCCAGACTGTCGTTTAAGTTTATCTGGAAGTCCATGAAGCCGATGATGTTCATGATGCTGTTCCTGATGGTGATCAACTGCTTTGTGATCAAGACAGGCACACTGCTCCTGACGATCGGAAGCTTTACGATCTACAGTGATGCGCTGCTGCAGACAGCGTATATCGTTGTCCGTCTGCTGCTCATGATCATGATCACGACATGTCTGACAGCGACAACCAAACCGCTGGATATGACATTGGGTATTGAAGACCTTCTGTCACCGTTCAGAAAGATCGGCGTACCTGCCCATGAGATCGCGATGCTGATCAGTATCGCTCTGCGCTTTATTCCTGATCTGATCGAAGAAACGCAGAAGATCATGAAGGCACAGGAGAGCAGGGGCGTCGACCTGAAAGAAGGAAAGATGATGGAAAGGATCATGGCGATCCTTTCACTGATCGTTCCGCTGTTTGTTTCCGCTTTCCAAAGAGCGGATGATCTGGCAAATGCCATGGAGGCGAGAGGATACGCGCCGGGAGAAACACGTACCAGATACAAGGTGCTGAAAATGCATTCAAGAGACTATATTCTTCTGCTTGGTGCTGTGTGCGTGCTTGCGTGCATGATCTGGCTCTCGTATTTCAGATGAAACGGTATAAGTGCACAGTTGCGTACGTCGGTTCTCATTATTCCGGATGGCAGATGCAGCCTGATGGAAACAGTGTCCAGGATCATATTGAACGTGCAATCAGTGAGATCACACATGTACCGGTCCATATCACTGCATCCGGCAGAACAGATGCCGGCGTGAATGCCTGGGGACAGGTATTCCATTTTGATACGGATACGGTCATGAAACCGAGAAAATGGACAGGCGCGATCAACAGCCGTCTGCCCGATGATATTCACATCCGTCAGACAGAAGAAGCACCGAAATTCTTCCACGCACGTTTCTGTGTGCGTTCCAAATGCTATGAATACCGCATCAATCTCGGGGAGTATGATGTATTTTCCAAGGACTATGCATATCAGTGTCCTTATGATCTGGATGTTGACCTGATGAAACAGGCTTCCCTGTATCTGGTCGGGACACATGACTTTACTTCCCTGAATTCAACGCCGCTGAAAGAGATCAAGGACCAGGTCCGTACGGTCGATTCGATCGACTTCCGCAGGGAAGGCAGCCAGCTTGTGCTGTCGTTTACGGGAAAAGGCTTTCTGAGATACATGGTCAGGATGATGACTGCCCAGCTGATGGAAGTCGGCAGGCACAGAATGACTCCTGAAGAACTGAATGAAATGCTGGAAGCACGGTCAAAGCGCGTGGACAGAAGAAACGCCAAGCCAGAGGGACTGACCCTGATGGAAGTCAGCTACTTCGATATTCTCGGCATGACGGATGAGATGATGATCCGTGAATACCTGAGAAGTGATGTCGTACCGGACTGGTACCGTCTGGAAGAGCTGAATGCAGACAGGCCGGAACTGTTCTATGTGATGACAGAACGCCATGGACAGAGGGTGACGGGGATCCTGGAATGCCCTCAGAAAAACAGTCCTGCCAGGCTGATCGTTGATGATGAAAACGATCTGGGACAGGCAGAAGAAATGCTGCCGGATGTCTCAGAATATCTGAAAGAACACGAACTTTCCGAAGGCTGCGAAATAGTCGCTCGTTAAGCGAAAAAACTGAAACTTTTTGTTGACGAAAGGCCCTTGCCAAACTAGAATGTAATTCGGCTAACCAGCCATGTAGCCCCGGAAACTACATAGGAGGTAGTAAGCTATTATGCGTCAGACAACAATGCTCAAACCGAAAGAAGTTGTCCGTCAATGGTATGTCGTTGATGCGACAGACTGCACACTGGGTCGTCTTGCTTCCCAGGTTGCAACTGTATTAAGAGGTAAGAACAAGCCGACATATACGCCTAATGTCGACTGCGGTGACTATGTCATCGTCATCAATGCGGAAAAGATCAAGATCACTGGTGACCAGGATGAGAAGAAATTCTATTTCAGTCATTCCATGTATCCGGGCGGACTCCGCGTCAGATCCACAAAAGTTATGCGTGAAAAGTATACTGTTGAATGGGTCGAAAAGGCGATCAAGGGAATGCTCCCTCACAACAAACTCGGTGATGTAATGCGTAAACATGTATTTGTTTATGAAGGACCTGAACACCCGCATGCGGCTCAGAAGCCGATCGAAATGAAGATCAAGGACTAAGGAGGAGATGGATTAAATGGCAACGAAAAAGAGAAGTACGGTCACTTATATCGGAACCGGACGCCGTAAGCAGTCCACTGCTCGTGTCTTCATGACTCCGGGTACAGGCGTTATTACAGTTAACGGAAAATCTCTGGAAGAATATCTTCCTCAGGCTACTCTGAGAATGATCGTCAACAGCCCGCTGGTTCTCACAGAAACAGCTGGTCAGTTCGACATCAAGATCAATGTCAGAGGCGGCGGCTACACAGGACAGGCTGGTGCAATGCGTCATGGTATTGCACGTGCTCTGCTTGAAGCAAGTGCTGACTATCGTCCGGCACTGAAAAAGGCAGGCTTCCTGACTCGTGATTCCCGTGCTAAGGAACGTAAGAAGTACGGTCTCAAAGGTGCAAGACGCGCTCCGCAGTACAGCAAGCGTTAATCGAGAACAAGAGATTATCGAAAAAGCCTGGAAATATGCCATTTTCGGGCTTTTTCTATACCCAAATTCCTATGATTCCTTTTCGAGAATTTTGAAGAAAAACTGCTCCGACTCAGCAGTTAAAAAGCGGCTCGTTTCTCCCTGAAATCTCTGCTTGTGAAAGACGTTCAGCAGAAAGCTCTTCTGCCGGGCG
>CAMOPG010000020.1:0-25092 GCA_946622165.1 uncultured Erysipelotrichaceae bacterium | reverse complement strand
CCACGTCTGATCCGGTCGGTCAGGCGTGGTACTCTTGCCAAAATGATAGATATACTTCAGGATCAGCAGAAGATCATTTGCGGACATCACAGAGCTTTCGGTCACTGCAGCATAGACTGTACTTCCGATTTCCTGTTCTGCTCTTTGAACTGCCTGTGTTACCGGATGATCTGATTTTACAGAAACGCTGAAGGGAATGCAGTAAGCCATCATTACAGCCGTCCAGAGCACCATGAAATCTCTGTGTCTGGTCTTTCTCATAAACTGCCGCAGCAGTATGACAGCGATCAGACACAGAGTTCCGCTCACACTCATTTTTGCCAGTATCTGAACCATCATGATTCTGACTCTTTCAGGCCCTCAAGAAGATCAATCAATTCTTTCCTGTCATTTTCAGACAGTTTATTCTCTTTTACGTAAGCACTGATAAATGAAGGGAGCGACCCATGAAAGTCCTGCGAAATAATACCTGACAGTTTTCTTTGCTCATATTCGGATTCTGAGATTTTCATGCGCAGTTCTGTCATGGAATCACCCAGAAGGTCTTTCTCTCTCATCCTTTTCAGCAGCGTATAGAAAGTGGATTTTTTCCATCCGTATTCTTCTACGCATTCCGTATAAAGTGCGGTGGCTGAAATCCCCTGTTTCAGCCAGATTTTTTCCGCAATTTTCAGTTCTGCTGCACTTAATGGTTTCATATCATTCTACATCCTGTCGAACAAATTATAACGAACTTGCAGCTTACTGTCATCAGGTATTATCTAATTATCAAACCTGTTCATTTTCATATCCAGAATGTGAAGATCCTGTATCCTTTCATCCTGTGTCAGATTCAGAGCATCACTTTTGGAAGAAATGATCCTGATTCCCTTAACATGAAGTTCTTCTCCCTTTTCAAGTTCATCCAGTCTTTTCTGCCATTGCTCAATTTCATACGGATATCCAAAACGATTGCTGATCAGCAATGAAAGAACTGACTTGTAATGCGTTACATAGTCTTCCGCCGTATACTTCGGTACTGCATTGCTCATCGTTAAATCGCTTGTCATGCCGACCATCGGATATTTATTCATTGCTTCTTTGGAAAATGCCATATTGCAGGATCCAAACAGCAAGCTGAAGCCTTCAGGCGTATATCCATCATCGGATATCCCGGTCAGTGCGAACAGGACTTCCGATTCAGGATACTCCTCTGCAAATGCGAGCATTTCCTCCACGCTCATATCCTCTTTGAACAGAAATTCAAGTTCTGCCGACGCCGAATCAGGCAGATCACTCAGTTCATCTGTCGGAGACGGAATACTCCGTTTGACAATATCCTTGTATTCGTCTGTGTCTCCCCACCAGGAATACGGCTCTTCTTCCAGCCAGAAATCACCTTCATAAGCAGAGTAATACTCTCCATCCTGAAAACGGGTCACATGTACAGAGTCAATGACGGATGAAGAACGGAGTTCTTTGTTTGTTCTGAAATAATGAACAAGCTTCAATTGTTCCATCCGGTAGGTTTCATAAGATTCCTGTACTGCCTGATCTGTTCCGGCGGAATAAATGTAATATCCCGGCCGGGTGATTTCGTAATAGCACTGAATCAGGAATGATGTGTTCACTTCTGATCTTGCTGCTTCATCAGGGATCGCTTCTGTATCCGCCAGACTTTCAAACTGATCCAGATGGAATGCATGAGATTCCCTGTACGTAAGATATGCAGAATATCCGCCCATACTGATCAGCGTAATTGCCAGGAATACAATGAGCACTCTGCTGTATATGGTTCTGATCATGCCTGACCTGATCTCGGAATTTACCTTTTTCTCGTATGCTTCATCTGCTGCAGTTCTTTCTTCCAGCATGTCATCAATTCTGTTTTCCATTATCTGACCCCTTCCTTTTCTGCCATCTTTTTCAATTTTTCTTTTGTACGGAACCGTATGACTCTCAGATTCTCTTCGGTGATATTCAGCAGTCCTGCAATTGATTTATCATCCATACCGGATGTCATTGAAAGCAGGATCACATCCCTTTCCAGCGGTTTCAGCGTATAGATCTTCGCGTAGAGCCATCGTCTCTGTTCGTCATATTGTTCTGCAAGTCTCTCCACTTCAAACCGGTTGTCTTCAATCTGTTCCAGAAACAGCCGGTCTGGATGAACAAGATATTTCTTTCTCCGCCATTCATCCGTAAAACAGTTTTTCAGCACCTTGTACAGCCATGAGCGCAGATTTCCGCTGCCGTCAAATGACACCAGTGCTCTGACAAATGTTTCCGAAACCAGATCATCCGCATCCTGAGGACTGTGTGTCAGTGAGAGCGCGTACAGAAAAAGGGGATCATGATATAGTCTGTATGCTTCAAGCAATGCATCAGTCTTCATATCTTTCCCCCTTCCGTAAATAGAACGCAGAGAATCAGAAATATTACAAAAAAACCTCAAAAAAACATTTTTTCCAGCAGTATCATTCAGTATTTCTATCCGGATCGTTTCACTGCCTCATTCGCCGTAAAGACGAATATCATACGCACCAAGTGCCTGCGGAACTTGATCAGATGACAATTTGTCATAACGCACCGATACAAATTCTCCCAAAGAACACTCAGTATAGGCAATTCCCAGTCTGACTCCTTCTGCCGGATAGCTGATTCCTTCAGGCGGGTCATCAACCTTAACGTTGATAATCAGAGGTACTCTGATCATTCTTCCGGTCAGGTCCTTCCCATGTTCATTGCATTCTTCCACCAGGATCTCATCTTCAGATTTTTCCCGTACAATTCCGTACAGAATATTCTGCGGAACATAGTCTCTGTACTCCAATGGTTCTCTTTTCATCCCTGTGACTTCCGCATAGACCGGAGGATCCATGTTAAGCAGATCAATCGTGCGAATCACTTCATCCTGCTCATATATCAGTTTTAATCCATCCGTCTGCCTGATGGCGATCGGGTTTCCAAGCACCGGGCAGTTCAGCTGTATTTCTGCTGCACCGATCCGAGAAAATGTTCCGGTTATGATACCGTATTCACTCAGCATATGACTGTAATCCCGGATCTCATATTCATTGTGCAGACCGTCGGGTGTCAGAATGTTTTCAAAGAAATAGACAGACAACCCATCATCTACAGTGAAGCCGTACCCGGAGATCGATCGATCAGAATTAATATGAAATGATTTTGCATTCCAGGATGACATCCTTCTGAGTTCTGCCTGTTCAGCCTGCCAGCTTTGCTCAATCAGGAAAGACAATAACAATCCCCCTGCGACGATCATCCATACCAGCCAGTTCCTGTGATTATCTTTCCAGACCTGATAAGAAGTATATAAGCAGAAAATCGGAACCAGAACTTCTGCAGCCATCCAGTTACCATAGAGCCTGCGCCAGAGAATAATTCCGAATATCATCCCTGCAGTCAGAAACAATGAAAACAGATTCTGTCTCAGATACTTCCGGCTGCCTGTCTGAATCGTCTCTCTGAGTATTTCTTCATGAACCGGATCAGTTTTTTCCCGTTCCCCTCTCATCAGTTCCGTAACGGTAATATGCAGTGCTTTTGCCAATGGTTCAAGCAATGATATATCCGGGCAGCCAATGCCGCGTTCATATTTGCTGATCGTTGACCGGGATACATGCAGCTGTGCAGCAAGATCTTCCTGCCGCATTCCGAGTTCCGTACGTATCGTCTGTATCAGTTTTCCTGTTTTACCGGCGTCCATAATAATTTTAATCCCCAAACAAATCTTAACATTCTCTGCAGGATTGCCAAGCGACGCATCGTCGCATCACTTGTTTTCATGAAAAAGCATAAAAGAAAAACCGCACAGACATGCGGTTTCCTGAATCTTACGGGCGGAGCCATTGTACTTGACAAACTGTTATATCTGTTTGCTTTTGTCCCTATTATTGTATTGCATCTGCTGTTTTCTTTTCAACAATACTTTTTCTGATGCCGCCTTATTTGTATCGCCGCCTTTTATATACTTTGTTCATATTCATCACCTGCTTTATTGCTGTTCAACCCATATACATTTTATATGTAACATCCAGTCTGATGCCTGACGAGATCTGTCAGAAATTGACTGGTCTCGTTGTTAGATAAGCATTTTTCAAATATGGTGATTAAGCCTGCCTGTCAATATGTCTGAAATCTACAGCACTTTCCAATAACCATTCTTCCTTGATCCGACACGTTCAATATAACCGTTGTTACGCAAATAAGCGATATTGTTTTCAACTGTCGTCTCTGCACAATCAAGGATAACCCTTAGCTGTGCGGTCGTAATGTTCGGATCATTTCTCATCTCAGTAAGGATCCTGCTGCGACGCTCGTTCAGCGTTTTTTTATTCCCCATGTTATTCCCCGTCTTGTTATCTATATTCTGGGGATTATGGATCCTATGGAACGGTATCGTAACAAGAATGGAATTCTCTCTGAAGGTAAATGCATCCTTCCCGTAAACTTCTATGATTTTTGGAACTCCTCTGCCGGATTTCTCGCTGATATGAAGTTGAAGGAATATTTCTGACAGTTTCTCGTTTACCGGAACTGATTCTCCAAGGAAAAAACCCTCCATTGTCTGTGCAGGAGGAATTGTCCCCCTGGATAAAATCTCAATCCGATTGGAAAAGACTGAAATCATCGGCTCATTCCCATCGATCCACCGATTATGTAAAACAGCATTGATGACCGCCTCACGAAATGCCTTATTATCGAATAGCGGAACTTCTTTTCTTTCTACGATCCGGTTTCTTTCATCTGTCTGTATCAAATTAAGGACATCCCCATAACGAAGAATCTCGTCAAGACTGTATAAAAGGCAGGTATTCCCGAATTCGCGTACAGAAAACAACGGAGATCCTTTTGTCTCACCGTCAAAAATAGAAACACGTAATGGAATATGGGAATCATCTGACAAAAGCTGGGCCAGTATATTGAATTCTCCGCTGCTGTTTTTGAGTCCCAGGTTCTTTATAAAAGTCTCTTCCCTGAGAACAATCCCACGCGAACCGTAATAACCGAAAAGCTTTGAAAAAGTCAATTCCTGATACTTTGAGGGAGCTGTCTCTATCGTTTCAACTCTGCCGTTAAGGATCTTGAAAAGCTGGATTTCTCTTTTGGGATAGTCCTTCAATGCCGCTTTGGAAGAACCGATTCGAATATAACGTTTCTCCTTGAATGCGGTCGGAATTTCCTCAGCAGCCGGAATAACGAGTACTACGATACGATTGTCGTCAATTATATCTTCTTCGAAGGAGAAATTGATACTGGGGGAGAGATTCCTGGCGAGATAGTTCTGATACGGCTCTTTATTGTACTCACAATACTGGTTAAAGGTCGTTCCAATGATTTCGTGAGTATCGTTGTTTATACCCCAGACAAAAAATGCATACTTCCTATTATGGAAAGCAGCTGCGTTCGACATAGCGGAAACATATTCACCCAGCGTGTCCGGCTGAAACCAGTTTTCCTTAAATTCAAACCATTCCTGTTCGTCGCCGTAAGCACAGAGTTCCTTTACGATTGATTTAATATCCATATCAATGTATACTCCTTTCCCCAGATTTATTCCCCACTTTTATATAATAGCATGTGGGGAATAAAATGAAGCTGAACTCAGAAAGTTTTTCATGCATCTCTGCCATCTGCCAAACCTGGAGTGATATTTTATCGTTCCCATTAACGACTTTTCTATAGCTGCCATTGTCAGCGAAAATACAAAAAAGCTGATTATTCCCAAAACAATCAGCTTAGTTAGAGGTATAAAGGGCGACTAGTGGGACTCGAACCCACGAGTGCTGGAGCCACAATCCAGTGTGTTGACCAACTTCACCATAGCCGCCATAAGGCAATAGTTATTCTACCCTAAACCTCCCTGCAGTGCAAGAAAAGATTTACGATTTTCCTTTTTCCTTCAAAATCATTCTGTATTGTTTCTCACAGATACTCAGAAGATGTTCTTTTGTGTTGTCCTCTTTTTCAACCATCACAGCATGCAGCAGACTGTTTTTCAGCAGACCAACGTGCCGGCCCTGCAGAACGATTCCCCGTTCACGAAGGTATCCGATCAGATCATTCCCGTTGACAGCCAGATCTTTTTCTGAGTACACAGTGATCTGCGACAGTTTCTGTTCCAGGGTCACAAGATCATCATACTTTTTCTGCCAGGTATCGGGATTCTGTCCGAATGTATCTGCTCTTCTCAGCATAAACAGCAGCTTCATGGTATCAGGTGAAGCGATATCCTGATTCTTGAACAGATATTTTGCCATGTTCATTTTCGCATCCCCGATCTCCTCATGATGCTTCACCAGAAGTACGGTACCGTCAATCAATCTGTTGGAATACTTCAGACGTCTCATGACCTGAAGAGCGATCTTTGCGGACACTGCGGGATGTCCGTAAAAATGATCGATTCCCTTATCATCCGTTGTACGTACTTCTGCTTTTCCTGCATCATGAAAGAGTGCCGCAAAGCGGAGCACATCATCTGCACTTCCGCAGCCTTTCAGCACAGCTGCTGTATGATGTCCGACGTCATAAATGTGATGCGGATTATTCTGCGGTGTATCGAACAATATATCCAGTTCCGGCGCAAATGCTTTCAGCAGCTTTGTCCTGTGCAGCAGGATCAGTGCTTCACGCGGATCACTGCCTGTCATCATCTTATACAGTTCTTCACCGATCCTTTCTGCCGAAACAGAAGTGATCTCATGTGCATAGTTCCTGATTGCCCGGTACAGACCCGGTTCGATCACCATACCCTTCTCTGCCGCAAAGCGTACTGCACGCATCATTCTGAGGCGGTCCTCCGCGATCCGGTCATCCGGGTCACCGACAGCACGGACGATCTTGTTTCTGATGTCATCCGTACCATGATAAGGGTCAATGATCTCATCATTGACCGGATCATAGGCGATCGCATTGATCGTGAAATCACGTCTGGCCAGATCATCTTTGACATCAGCAGTGAAGGAAATACTGTCCGGATGTCTTCCATCCGTATAGTTTCCATCGATTCTGTATGTTGTTATTTCATACGGCTTTCTGTTGATCAGCACTGTGACGGTTCCGTGTTTGATACCTGTCGGGATCACAGGATATCCCAATTCCCTGAAGATATCCGAAACTTTCTGAGGCAGCACACTGGTCGTGATATCTTCATCATGCAGACCAACTCCCATGATCTGATCCCTGACACAGCCGCCCACCACAAAAGCCGTTCCGTAGTCACGGAGCGTTTTGACGATGAATACTGCCTCTTCGGAAAACTTCATATTTTTTCTCTTTTCTATGCTCTGAATTTGCCGGCCGGATGATCAGGGATCAGGTCACCCATTTCTTCTTTCATCATTTCTTCCATGCTGTCGACAAATTCCTCATAAATCCGGTGGAGCCAGAAACGCTCATGAGTATAGGCGTCATGATGCGGCGGAATATCTTCAATGACTGTAATTCCCGCATCCTCAAATATTCCGGATCCATTGAGCAGATCTGTCATTTCATCAATGACCTGCTCGTATCCTTCTGTTTCTGAAATATCATATGCGCTTAAGCAGAATTCATCACTGCTGTCGAGTTCATCATATGTGAATACTGCTTTCCGGCATGTATGTTCGATAATAAACGGTACATACAGGATCGCAAGCGGCAGAAACGGTGATTCATAGTCCTGGACAGAATCCAGCCAGTCCGGATGATGTTCCTTATCATCAAAGACCAGACGGAACCAGTTGTCAGGATCCACCACAGTGATGTCAGCTGACTTGCATATGGTTCCGGGAACGATGATCTTTGAATCCGGATACAGTTCTGCTATCTTTGTTTCCAGTTTGACACACAGCTCTTCCGGCAGTCTGTACTCAGACTGCAGCATCGCATTGAATCCCGGCAGAAATTTAATGATCAGCGGCAGCGCCATCAGATAGCGGTTCGTGTTCATTTTGCTGCGCTGCAGAAGCTGTTCTGCCTTTTTGTCATTGATCTGCTCCATGTATTTCTGTCTGGATCTGTCACTGTCCTGAATGCCCTGCAGGTCCAGCCAGTTCAGATACTCATTTGTCAGTGCAACCACTTTGATCTTCTGTTTCGGAGCAATTCTGTTTTCTTCATCATATATGCAGCTGCCGATGTAGTCTGTGTAATGACCAGGCATCTGATCATACTCCCATTCCGCCTCAGACTCATCAGGACATAGTTTCTTCCATACAGTTCTGCTGATCCTGGGGATCAGGATCTCTTTTTTCTTTTTTGCCATATTCACCTCCGGAAAACAGCTGTGCTTCGCAAAGCAGGTCTATTCGTACATTTTACCTGATTCAAACATATCAGATGAAATGACTGTATGCACTCTTTATATTATTATACGCTAACAGGAAAAAAGCTCCCCGCATCTTCTCGGGGAGCTGAACATAATCAGCCGATTTTTTCAAACTCCATGTCTTTGCCGGCATCTTCTTTGAAATCTTCCCATACCAGCATGCCTCTGTCATTGATGCTCAGACGTACCGCGCCGTCATTGAATGCTTCCTCTGAGGAAACGACCTGACCTTTTTCATTGAAGACAACAGTTGTCTTTGTGCCTGTTTCATTGGAAACAAGCGCTTCGCCGTCATAATAGCAGTCATATACCCATTCCGCATGATCAGCTGCGCTGTTGGCCCATGTGATCATAACATTGAACGGCATATCGCCGTCTGCTTCAGTGATCTCGATCAGAGCCCTTCCGCATACCCAGCTGCCAAGGAACTGCCCGCCTTCTTCAGAGGCAGATACCGGAACAAATCCGAACACCATGCCGTCTGCCGCATGATCCTGATCATCTGTCCAGGTCAGTGTACCTGCTTCATAATCAAACACAACTTTGCCTGTACCGTTTTCGTAAAGTGTTTCATCAGATGTCATCTCACCCTTCTCATTGAAAACAAGCTTCTTTCTGACGCAGTTGTCATAGGCAGCGCTCATATCTTTTTCATCAAATTTACCGGACATCGTCCATTCATTCGTTTCAAAAGCACTGTCTGCCCAGCTGACGGTAAATCTGGCGCCATCATCGCCGTCTGCTTCAACCAGCATGTTTGCCCTGTCAGCCGCATAGGATCCGATCACATTCATCACAGGATTCTGTCCTGCTTCAGCTGTGCTGACCGGTTCTGCCGATGCAGTCTCGACCGCTTCAGCTGCGGGTGTTTCGGATGCAGCAGGTGCCGGTTCATTGTCTGTTTGACCGGAGCAGCCTGTGAACGTGCACAGCAGTGCAGTCGTGAATATCATCTGTATATATTTTTTCATTTGTTTTTCTCCTGTCTGCTGTTGAACAGTCCTTATATTCTATACATCTTTTCATCGCAGTGACATGTGTCAAATATTATTTTTTTGCCGTAAACAGGCATGTTTTCATATGTGCTTGCTAAAAAATACAATTATTTCTCACTTTTTAGCACTTACCACTTGAAAGTGCTAAAATGCGTGCTATATTATAGGTGTAAGCAAAAAGAGCTTACAGAAAGAAATGTTCCAACCAAGTGCACGACGTAAAACATCTCAACACGTGAGTGAACGAGGAGGAAATTATGTTTGGATTTTTACCTGAAAGAAGAAGAGCATATGATCTGTTTGATGACATCTTCGATGATGCATTCACTGCACCGTTCTTCACTTCAAACAGGAACAATGACATCATGAGGACCGACATTTCAGAAAAAGACGGCAATTATCTGCTGAATGTTGCGCTTCCCGGTTACAAGAAGGAAGACATTAAGTTGTCACTGAAAAACGGTAATCTGATCATTGAAGCCGGCCGGAATGAAACCAATGAGGAAAAGGATGCCAAGGGCAACATCATCCGTCAGGAACGTTACTCAGGCAGTGCTTCCAGAAGCTTCTATGTAGGAGAGAACATCAAGGAAGAGGATATCAAGGCATCGTTTGAAAACGGTGAGCTCCACCTGACAGTTCCCAATACAAAGGCTGTTGAGCATCAGCCGGAAGAGCAGAAATACATTGCAATTGATTAACCGCATGAAAAGGACTTCGGTCCTTTTTTCATTTGTATCTGATGTACCTTGAGTAGTCCCCCCAGATCTTTACTGCCAGTCCCCGGTATTCCTCTTCTGTATATCCCTGCGGATACGCCATCAGTTCATAATCGACGGAAAAGAAGCTGTAGCATATCCCGGTGCGGGCATATCCGGCATGTTCATAGAAGCGCAGTCTTCTGAATGCTTCATCCGCTTCCGTCATATCATCGGTGACCTGGTCGATATCCAGGATGATCTTTTCGGTATTTCCGATCCCCTTCAGCATCTGCAGGATGCGTGTACCGTATCCCTTATCCCTTAATTGTTCTTCCACCGCAAAATAATACAGAAAAGATACCGTATCCAGATACATATACACAAAGCCGATGAACTGTTCTTCTTCTGTTAAACAATACAGCTTGTGATGCTCATCCAGCATCCTCAGGATGATCCGGAAGGGCATTTTTTCGTTTCCCGGGAAGGATGCTTCATACAGCCGTCTGACTTTCCTGACTGCAGGATCTTTTCTGCTCAGTTCTTTCATTTCCATACCTGTAATTATATTTGATGCAGGCTCTGTATTTGAAGGCGAGTTTCTTTTACGCTATGATAAATATAGTTGATAAGGAGTGTGATAATACTATGTGGAATGATCTGCAGACTGGTGCCCGTGAGGGCATGATCGCGGAAACGATCTCCCTGAGAGGCTATGAGGGCGATCAGATCCGTGCCTATTATTCCCGCCCTCTCTCCGATGGTCCGCATCCCGGGATCGTCCTGATCCCCCATATGCCCGGCTGGGATGAGTGGTGCAGAGAAACATCCAGAAGATTTACACAGCATGGCTATGCTGTGCTCTGTCCGGATATTTACTGCCGTGTCGGAACCGGTACTCCCGTTGAAGTTGCCAAAAAGAGCAGAGAACTGGGCGGTGTTCCCGATGACTGTGTCATGGGCGATACCAAAGGCTGCCTGGATTTCCTGAAGATCCAGCCTCAGTCCAACGGCAAAGTCGGCGTCATCGGTATGTGCTCCGGCGGACGTCACGCATTCCTGGCTGCCTGCACGGTCGACGGATTCGACTGCGCTGTAGACTGCTGGGGCGGCGGCGTGATCATGAAGGAAGAAGATCTCAGCCCTGCACGTCCGAAGTCACCGATCGATTACGCGGAAAACCTGAATATTCCTCTGCTTGGCATCTTCGGAAATGAAGATCATAATCCCGATGCTGCACAGGTCGATCAGACAGAAGAGGTTCTGAAAAAGCTTGGCAAAGACTATACATTCTGGCGGTATGACGGCGCAGGACATGGTATCTGGTACTATGATAAGCCGATGTACCGGCAGGAACAGGCAATGGATTCCTTCAACAAGACACTGGAATTCTTTGACAAACATCTGAAGTAACCGCTGAAGACCGTAAACGGTCTTCTTTCACGAAAGGACTGTGCATGAGCGATTTTGTTGTAATGGCTAAGCCTGTCGGTTCCCTGTGCAATATGCAGTGTGATTACTGCTATTACCTGAACGCCGACAACGGCAGTGCCCCGCCGCATATGAGTGATGAAATACTGGAGACATATATCCGCAGCTACATGAATGCAGTGAGCGGGAAGGTCATCTCTTTTACGTGGCATGGCGGCGAACCGACGCTTGCAGGACTGGATTTCTTCAAAAAAGCAGTCAGCCTGCAGAAAAAGTATCTTCCGGCAGGCAAAGAGTGCTGGAATAACCTTCAGACAAACGGACTTTATCTTGACGATGCATGGTGCAGGTTCCTGAAGGAGAACAGGTTCGATGTCGGTGTTTCCATTGACGGAACCAGGTTCATCCATGATATGTACCGGCATGATACAGGCGGCAAGCCTACCTATCAGCGTGTTGCGGACACGGTCATGCGGCTGAAGAAGCACGGCATTATGCCGGATCTGCTGTGCACGGTCACCTCTGATACAGCGGCCAACGGAAAAGCAGTCTACGAAGCACTGCGCAGATTCAACACCGGCTGGATCCAGTTCATACCGATCGTACGGCGTGTAGACGGCAGCGTCACGGAAGACTCCGTCACGCCCCAGCTGTACGGCAGATTTCTCAAGGATGTCTTCCGTGCCTGGGCTTCCCATGACATGGGAAAAACAAATGTGCAGCTGTTTGCGGAAACAGCGCTGGTTCTCGCAGGCGGAACGCCTGATGTATGCTGGCTGGCGGAAACATGCGGAACGGTATTGATTGTTGAGCGCGACGGAAATGTATACTCCTGCGATCATTTTGTCGACAGACATCATCTGATCGGCAGGATTCCGGAGGACGATCTGGGTGCGCTGGCTGCCTCAGAGGTTCAGCGGTCGTTCGGAAACGCAAAAAAAGACACGCTTGTCAGACAGTGCCGGGAATGTCCGTACCTGAAGTTCTGCGGCGGAGGCTGTCTGAAAGACAGGTTCGGCAGCGCAGATGACGGAGAACAAGGACTCTATTATCTGTGTGACGGACTGCGTCAGTACTATGACTATGCAGTTCCCCTGCTGAAACAGTCCATGGAGCTCTCTTCCCAGTCATATTCATCTGCCGAGATCATGCGTATCCTGTTTAAAAAATGAAGCTGTCATTCAGCTTCATTTTCTTCTTCAAGTTCTTTTTTTTCGTTCTTCATTTCCCAGGTAATGATTATCGACATTGCTGCACGAAGTGCGACCAGAACTGCCAGTCTGATGTAATCTTCCGGGCAGTCCGCCAGGACTGTTCCGAGAACTTCACCGCACATCAGGAACTCCAGAGACAGGGATATTCCTTTTCCGACGAACAGCGGCGACAATTTATCATGCTTCAACAGCATGATGATCCCTTTGACTGCGTGGTACAGCAGGATCAGCACTCCGGTAAATGCCAGCAGCAGTTCTCCGTATTCAACGATCAATTCAAGACCCTTTTCAAGTATTTCAAGCATGTTTGTTTTCTCCTGATCAGATGAATCAATTCTACCGCATAGAGCAGAAAACGCAAGATATCAGCTGCCCTCCTTCTTCAGCTGTTCCTGATACCTGTCGACAAGGTCCTTTCCGACAAGGACAGCTTCCTTTGTGCTGTCATAGGAGGCAGAAGAAGCGATCATACGGATCGTGCCGATCTCATCCGCCACGCTCATGACCTCCACATCCTTCTGGTTAATGGCAAGCACTGCCAGATAAGGCATGCCCGTACTCCTGGCATCACCGATCTCGATTCCCTGATGATCCTTCAAAGATATGATCCGTACATGTTCAAACAGACACTGCGACGCATGAGAAGAATCTCTGAAATCCACAGTCAGATACAGGTCCGCCCGCATGCCTGCTGTCAGAGAACCGGCTGATGCCAGATCTGTTTCCAGAGAATAAGCAGCCTGTCCGCGTTTCAGCTGAGCTGCCGGGTAATCCGGCAGACTGTCTTCTTCATACAGCATATTCACATAGAACGGTGAGCCTGCAGGAATCATTCCCTGGATCTCCGTATACTTTCCGAGAATATCTTCCTTCTGTGTATATGTACCGCCGGCCAGATATGCGGACGGGATCCTGATCACCGTCAGATCGGATTCCGTGATCCTTGTTCTTGGAGGGATATCATGTGAGGCAACATACGCAGGCACGAGATCCATACTGATCCTGCTGTAGACAACAGCTGCAAGTATGGTCAAAGCTCCCAAAGCCAGTCCGCAGATGACGGCGGCAGCGATCTTAATTGTTTTCCGGTCCATAAAAAACACCTTCCCTTGTAATATCCGCAGGAAAGGTGCTGATTCCATATCTGTTATGAAATTTTTTTGTAAAGCGCGTTGCCGATGGACTGTACCAGCTGTACAAATACGATCAGGATAATGCAGCAGGCTGTCAGATAATCAAGCCTGTACATCTGGTAGCCGTAGCGGATCGCGATATCTCCGAGTCCGCCTGCACCGATCGCGCCGCCCATTGCGGAGCAGCCGACCAGGTTGATGATCAGCAGGATGATGCCGTTCAGCATTCTCGGAATCGATTCCTTGATATAGACGCGGAAGAGGATCTGGGTATCGGAAGCCCCGAATGAACGGGCAGCCTCGATCACGCCCGGATCTGTTTCACGCAGCGCGTTCTCGAATATCCTGGCAATAAACGGAACAGCCGTGATGGTCAGAGGAACGATCGCAGCTGTTGTTCCGATCGCTTTGCCGACGATCGCGCGCGTTACCGGGATGACGATTACCATCAGGATAATGAACGGGAAGCTTCTGAATGTATTGACGATGAAGCTCAGCACTTCATAGACCGGCTTGTTGGGGCGCAGTCCGTCCGGTGCGGTCAGTGTCAGGATCAATGCCGGAATAAATCCGATGATCACCGCAAACAATGTCGACCAGAACACCATGTACAGTGTTTCAGTCGTGGCTTTCATGATAATATCCATCATATTATTCCAGTACCTCCCATACGACCTTTGCACGATCAAGGTAATCGCAGACTTTTTTCTGATCTTCCTGCTTTACATTGATGACAAGACTTCCGAATACATTGGAGCGGAAATCCTCAAGCTTTCCCCAGCAGATGCTGAAGTCGATGCCAAGGTTTCTCGCCATTCCCGTGATCACCGGCTCATCAGAACTTTCATCCGTGAAGAACATCTGGATATTGACGCCTTCCTTCGGAAGCAGATCACTGTTTTCCTGAAGGAAGCCTTTGATATCCTTGTTCGGTCTGACAAACAGATCTTCCGGTTTGCCCTCTGCCAGCACTCTTCCTTCTTTGATATAGGAAACGCGCTGACAGATCTGCTTCACGACTTCCATCTGGTGCGTCACCACAATGATCGTGATGCCCATCTCATCATTGATCTTCTGAAGCAGTGCCAGGATCTCTTTTGTAATGCCCGGGTCCAGTGCGGACGTTGCCTCATCGCAAAGCAGGATCTTCGGATCAAGCACAAGTGCTCTGGCAATGGCAACTCTCTGCATCTGTCCGCCTGAGAGTTCTCTCGGTCTTGCGTCTTTCTTGTCTTCCAGACCGACCAGTCTGAGCAGACCGAGTATTTTCTCCCTGGCTTCAGGCGTGTTTGTTTTCATTCCCCAGAACTTCATCGGGAGCGCGACATTGTCATAGACATTCAGTCTGCTCAGCAGATTGAAATTCTGGAAGATCATTCCCATGTTTTTCTGGAGCTGACGAAGCTGGTTCTTATCTTTGATGTTTACCTTGACGCCATCCACGATGATATCACCGGAGTCATAGGACTCCAGACCGTTGATGCATCTCAGCAGTGTAGACTTGCCGGCACCGCTCTGACCGATGATCCCGTAGATCTCATGGTCATTGATATGGATATTGATCCCCTGCAGTACCTTCAGGTCACCAAAACTTTTATTGACATTTACGATTTCTACCATGTTCAGCTCCTGTTATTCTTCATGAAGACAGCAGCACCGGCATATACCAGTGCTGCAGACATTGAATCTGTTGTAATATGTATGCTTATTTTGCAGCGTCAGCTCCAAGGAATGAAGTGATGACAGCTCCCTTGTATGTATCGTCGATGAACTTCTGAACCTTTTCAGACTGGATCGCCTTGCACAGTGCCTGGATCTTATCGGACTTTTCATTGCCTTCCTTTACAACGATCCAGTTTGTACGGCGTACTGTTGTATCAGCGTCAAATTCTTCGATGAACAGTGCAGGATGTGTTGCCGGCAGGTTTGCTTCAAGAGCGTAGTTGCCGTTGATGACTGCGCCGTCAACATCAGCCAGTGTTCTGGGCAGAGATGCTGCTTCGATCGGAGTGATCTTATAATTATGCGGGTTTGTATCAGCGTTGCCGTTGAAGTCTGTTTCTGTCAGTACTTCCGTACCCGGATCATTCAGCAGACCCTTAGCGACAAGCAGAGAGAGCGCACGTGATTCGTTGTCCTTGTCATTCGGTACAGCGATCTCAGCACCGTCAGCCAGATCAGACAGGCTTGTGATCTTTTCGGAATAGAGTCCCATCGGTTCAATATGAACACCGGCAACAGCAGTCAGATGAAGTCCTCTGTCCTGGTTTTCTCCGTTCATATATCCCAGTGTCTGGTAATAGTTGGCATCCAGTTCACCTTCTTCAACTGCCGTATTGGGCTGTACATAGTCATTGAATACAGTTACTTCCAGTACCCAGCCGTCATTTGCCAGAACTTCCTTCACGATATTGTTCAGAATTTCTGCATGCGGTACCGGTGTTGCGCCGATCGTAATGACTTTGTCTTCAGCAGAAGCGGCTGATGAAGATGAGGATGAAGATGCGGATCCGCCTGCGCATCCTGCAAGTGCTGCTGCGATGAATGCTGCGGCTAATGTTCTGATTGCTTTTTTCATTTGATTTCCCTCCTGGTTTTCTTTCCTTGAAAAGGTAATCCGATCAGCGCATTTCAACAAAAACTACGCCCCCGTCATAAGGGCGTAGTTATACGCGTTACCACCTTAGTTCAAAATGACCTCACGATCATCTCCTCTTCAAGTACGCTGAGCAGCTCAGAAATACTCTATTGCTGTAACGGGCACTCCCGGCAGATCCTACATGTCGGACCTGCAGCTCCAAGACCATGTTCACCTGATTTCCGCCTGTCCCTTTTCAGCTTCCGGGACTCTCTGGCATGGCTTCCGCCAGGCTACTCTTCTCTTCTTTGCTTATAAGACAAGTTTATTTCTTTTCAGTTCTTTGTCAACTGATTTTTATTGTCAGCCGTTCTGTCATCAGATCAGTTTGAGATAACGGAACGCATGATACAGTCCGTCATCATTGACGTCGGTTGTGATATAGTCAGCTGCAGCCTTGATCTCCGGACCGCCGTTGCCCATAGCGACATTGTATGCGCACAGCTCAAACATGGAAAGATCGATCTTAGCGTCTCCGAACGAGATCGTATCTTTCTGGTCGGCATGCAGGTAATCAAGAAGCACTTCGATCGCATGTTTCTTGGTGATGCCTGTGGGCCCGAGATCACCGAACAGCGCGAGTTCACCTTTGCCGCCCCAGGTGTTGGCGACCAGATGCGGGAATTCCTCTTTGGAATCAAGATGATCCTGATAGCTGCTCAGGATAAAGCTGATCTTATTGACATCATTGCGGTAGAGATCTTCTCCCTGCAGATGAATGAAGCTGTTGATAAACCTGCTGGCTGACTGCTTTGCGGCACTCAGATCCGCACCCTTTCCGGACGCGTACTTGACCATTGTCTCAGGTCCCTGCTCCAGCATATAGTCATTGCAGTACATGCCGGAATTCGCTTCCAGATAGAATCCCAGATGACGCTCATTGCACCAGTCAACGATATGTCTGACATCTTCCGGGGAAAGTCCCTGGTGCATGACAACCGTGCCGTTGTCTTCTACATATGCGCCGTTACCGCCGATCATGCCGTCCAGTTCAGGCAGATCTCTCTGTTCGATCTCTGCTTTGGAGCATCCTGTGCAGATGTACACTTTGTGTCCGTTCGCCCTTGCTGCGGCGATCGCTGTCTTTGCACTGGCAGGTGTTTTTGCCTCATAATCGATCAATGTTCCATCAACATCCAGAAATACGATCTTGCTCATATGTTTCTCCTTATTCATCTTTATCAGGAAGCAGATCCCCGAGGAATCCGCTGATTTTGTCCATCACGCCCGGTTCTTCCGCCTTCTCATATACAGGTTCGATCCTGATATTGAGCAGATCTCCTCCGACCTGCCAGCCGGCAAACTCCATGCCTTCCACTTCAGGATGCACCAGTTCGAATGACGAATCATAATCGACTGTTCCTGTGGTGACCGGAGTACCGTTCTCATCACATATCGTCAGTTCGACCGGGATCCTTCCGGTATATGTCCAGACAGTCTCCCCATCGGATACTGCTGAAGAAGTAAACAGATCAAGTTCCGGTATTTCACTGTCACCTATCACGACAAGTACGATCTCCGTGTCGCTGCCTGTGCGCAGGATCGTCTGTGCACTGCCGAACTCCTGGTCCTGATAATAGAGCGTGTTGTGATCCACCGTGCCTGATTTCGTGACTGAAGAGGTCGGTGCGAGTGAAACATGCATGTCACGCAGGAATTTGACATGATCTACGTACTTCCTGCCTGTTTCATCCATGATCGTCAGTGTTGCCCCGACCGGCACATCATCTTCAAACAGTACCGTATCACCGGAGCTGACATCGAGTTTTACCAGATCATATACAGGCTCTTCCAGCTTCTTGTAGCCCATTGAAACTGCACCCCATCCGAAGAGCGGCTTATCATCGATCTGTTCACTGTATCCGGAATTCACATAAGGAAGATTCACAAGCGTATCTTCATATACCATCTGGGTAGAACCGCCGCCGTCAAACTTGATCGCGTCCGTAACACCTTCCGAGCGCAGATATTCAATGATATCCCAGTCAGAGATACGCCCGTAGAAATTCATCAGCAGATACTGCTTGTCGGCACGCTGTGCCATCAGGCTGACTGCCCTGGTCGTCTGATAACGGCCGCTGCCTCCTGTTGTCAGATCTGTCTGAACACCGTTGGCAAAATATGTATAGGAACCTGATACAGCAAACCGGGAACTGATGCCATAGGCATGCATGCCGGTCTGCTCACCATTCCAGATCCCGTCATCATACGGGATCCAGGCACTTCCCTGCCAGCCATGGTATTTCAGTTCCATATCCGTATTGTTGAAATATGCTGTGGCGAATCCGTTCCCGTAGGAAGGAGACAATTCCATATCTCCGTAATACTGCCACTGATCATCCACCCTGATCGCACCGGAAGGACATCCGCCGCCTGTAAAGAAGCTGGCATTGATCCCGCCGATCCTTGTATAGCCCTGACTGACAAGATCATAGTCATACAGACTGTACAGAAGCTGTGCGGACGGACTGTAATCCACCTGGATAAATGTATCTTCAGACGGATCGACACGCAGCACATCATACGCTACGCCGTTCAGCACGCCTTCCTCGTGAACGACCTGCGGAACAGTTCCGTTTTTCGCGTAAACATTGATCGCGACCGGAACATTTCTTCTCAGGTCATGTGATCTTGATGTTTCATCAAAAGAATTGGGGATCAGTTCCGCTCTGACAGAGATCCCTGAAGAAAAGAATATCGCAGCAGCCAGAATGCTGAGGCCGCATCTGAATCGTTTGAACGTGTCTCTCATAATGTCAAAAGAATACCACAAATCCGTCCGGATTTGTGTGTATTTCATCTGAACACTTTCATGAAAGCAGAAAAAACTGCAAACCTTTGCGGTCTGCAGTTCATTCCGGTATTAAGCGGCAGGATTCTCTGCCAGATACTGTTTGATCTTTTCTTTCTGTTCCGGTTTGCTGGGCTTGCAGTTCATGACATTTCCTGATCCGTCCGCAATTGCCGCAGCCATACCTGCGCAGCCGGGATATCCGCAGCCGCCGCAGTTATATCCGGGGAGCAAAGCAAGAATTTCTTCTGCTCTGTGATCTTCTTCCACATGGAACTTTACGGAAGCGATGCCGAGCAGTCCGCCGCACAGTCCGCCGAGAACCAGCATCATCAATACAGCTTTAAGCATTTTGATTATTTTCTCCCTTCTGATTCAAATAGTGTTCACGCAATGCACAGTCCGCAATACCGCAGGCAGAACAGTCCGGTGAGAGATCTTCACAGCCCTCAGGCACCGGTGTCTCCCTGTTCTTCTTCAAGAGAAAGATGTTCAGCGCGCCAAGCGCAGCACCGATCAGTATTGCATATATGAAATTCATCGGATCTTATACCAATCCCGCAAATGCGGAGAACGCGATCGCCATGATCGCTGCAACGATGAATGCGATCGGATTGCCTTTGAACGGTTCAGGAATATCTGCACCATTCAGACGTTCACGGATCGTTGCGAAGATCACCAGCATCAGCATGAAGCCGAGCGGTACAGCAACGGAATTCACCATTGTTTCGATCAGGTTGTAACCCTGTGTGATATTGTCCTGAGCAACAAAGAGAACAACACAGTTTGTTGTGATCAGAGGAAGGAAGATACCCAGTGATTTGTACAGTGACGGGGAGTTCTTTTTGACGAACATCTCAACGAACTGGACAAATGCTGCAATGAGCAGGATGAATGTGATCAGTTCCATGTATTCAATGTCCAGCGGATCCAGGACATAGTAATACAGCAGCCATGACAGCACGGAGGAACCGAAGATAACGAATGTAACAGCCAGGCCCATACCGATGGCAGAGCTGAGTTTTGTTGAAACACCCATGAACGGGCACATTCCGAGGAACTTGGTCAGGACGACGTTGTTGATCAGAATGCCGCTGATGATCAGCGTCAGTAAACTTGTCAGACTCATGCTTTAGCCTCCTTTGCGGCCTTGGCAGCCTTCGCTGCTTCTGCTTTTGCTTTCGCAGCAGCTGCTTTCGCTTCTTTCTCAGCCTTCGCTGCCTTATCATCATTGCTCTTCTTATATGCTGCTACAAGAGCGGCAAGAATCGCGAATGTCAGGAAGGCACCTGTCTGGGACTTGAAGATCGGGATCTCAAATCCGCTGGGGATCAGACGGAGCGCGAAGATCTCAGTATTTGTAAACGGATTGGACAGTGACAGAATACCTGTTCCGAGGATCTGACGGATCAGGGAGATCGCCATCAGGCTGAATGTATAGGACATACCCATCATCAGACCGTCTTTTGCAGAAGCAGCTACGCCGTTCTTGCAGGCGAATGCTTCAGCACGTCCAAGGATAATGCAGTTTACGACGATCAGGTCTACGTAAGCACCCAGTGTGGAATACAGCTCAGGCGTATATGCCTGCAGCAGCATGCCGACCAGGGTAACCAGTGTAGCAATGATAACGATGTAAACCGGAATATGGATCTCATCCGGTGTGATCCTGGCGATCATTGATACCAGGATATTGGAAAGCACCAGGACAAAGATTACTGAAACGCCCATACCCAATGCGTTGTTCAGACTGGTGGAAATAGCCAGAGTTGAGCAGATTCCCAGATAAAGTCCGAAGACCGGATTGTTATAGAGCATCTCTGAGAAGAAACTTCTTTTCTCTTCTTTTACACTCATGATCGTCTCCTCACTTTCCTGCCTCAGTATTCGGCAAAGCAGCAGCCGGTGCTTCTGTCTGATCGATGGAAGACTGGATCATTGCTTTGACGGAGTTTGATGTAAATGTTGCACCGGATACACCGTCAACATCATCTGCATCTTTTTTGCCTGCGAACTTGCTGAGGAAATCATCAGCAGTCGCTTTATCGCCGATACCTGCTGTATCGGAGAACTTTGTGATCTTGACAGACTTGACGGTACGGGTGGGAACGTCGATCTCGATCTCGCCTTCGTTCTTTTCACCCTTTTCGTTCAGGAAGCTGAAGCCGCCTGTTTTGATGCGGTAAACAGCTGTTGTGCCATCATTGGAAACTTCTTCCACTTCCGGTTCTGTTTCCTTGAATCTGGATGCTGTTTCCTTATTTTCATCTTTGGCTGTTGTTTCAGGAGCTGTTGTTGCCTCAGGTTCAGGCGTAGCTGCAGGAGCCGCAGCTGTCTGATCCGGAGCGCTTGCTGCAGGTGCGGAAATATCACCGCTCTTCACCTGGTCAAGTGCTGACTGGATCATGCCCTTGATGGAATTGGATGTGAATGTTGCACCGGATACGTTGTCGACTTCATCCGGATCACTGACACCCGCAAACTTGCTCAGCCATGCATCATCAGTGGCCTTGTCGCCGATACCCGGAGTATCAGAGAACTTTGTGACCTTGACGGACTTGACTGTTCCTGTGGGAACATCAACTTCAACTTCTGCTTCGTTCTTTTCGCCGTTTTCGTTCAGGAAGCTGAAGCCTCCGGACTTTGTACGGAACTTAGCGGTCGTACCGTCGTTGGAAACTGTCTCAGCTTCCGGTTTTGTTTCAGCATATTTGGTGACAGATGCTGTTTCGACAGGTTCTGTCTCTGCAGGTGCTGCCTCAGCAGTTCCTGCGTTATTGCCCTTCAGTTTATCAAGAACTGACTGGATCATTGATTTAATGGAATTGGATGTGAATGTCGCACCGGATACACTGTCAACTGTTTCAGGATCATCGACACCGATGAACTTCTGGAGGTAGTCCTCAGCAGTTGCCTGATCGCCGATACCTGCTGTATCGGAGAATGTATCGACTGTGATCGACTTGACTGTTCCGGAAGGAACGTCAACTGTGATCTCTGCTTCATTCTTTTCACCGTTTTCATTCAGGAAGCTGAAGCCGCCTGTTCTGACACGGTAGACTGCTGTTGTTCCGTCATTGGAAACTTCTTCCACTTCCGGTTCTGTTTCAGCATATTTTTCAACAGCCGCTGTTTCTGTTCCTGCAGGTGTTTCTGCAGCGGATGTTCCGCCGCCTGCCAGCTTATCAAGAGCACTTCTGACCATGGCAGCGATCGATTTGGATGTGAATGTTGCGCCGGATACGCCATCAACGCTGTCGCCTGCCTTCAGGCCTTCATATGCCTTCAGAGCACTGTCTGCTGTAGCGTTATCACCGATACCCGGAGTATCCGAGAACTTCGTGATCTTGACAGACTTGACTGTTCCGCTCGGTACATCGAGTGTGATCTCTGCTTCATTCTTGTTTCCTTTTTCATTCAGGAAGCTGAAGCCGCCAGCCTTTGTGCTGTAGACAGCTGTTGTTCCGTCATTGGAAACTTCTTCTGCCTCAGGCTCTGTATTGGAGAAGTCATCGCTGAAGGAGAACTTCGGAGCCTCAGGAGCAGAGGGCTCTGCGACTGCGTTGGGATCGTAGGAGATACCTGCATCCGCATTGAACAGTGCCTTGGCAGCATCGATACCCTGCTGTATTGCTGTGGAGGTCAGGGTAGCGCCTGACAGCAGCGGTACAGGATCAGAGGATGTCAGTCCGTTGATCGTAGCTGTGTAGTCATCCTGGAAGCATCTTGCGCCGAAGCCGTCTGTTTCATTGTGCTCGATCGGAAGGAATCCGCCGACTGTGCCGTCTTCATTGAAGGCAACCATGAATGTGAATCCGTTGGAGTTGTAACCGACATTGTGGATCTTATAGATCGTGCCGTTGCCGGGTGACTTGTAGACACCCTGGATCAGTCCGCTCGGATCATCAAATTCAACTTCTTCGAATTCACCGCCCGGATAGATCTGTTCCAGACTTGCCATAACTGTGGCAAGCTGGTTCTTTGCGATGACCGGAGCAGTCAGGGCATTGACGCCTGAGAGCAGCAGTCCGCATACCGCACACAATATTGCAAGTAATACCGCTTTGTAAGCTGTGGAATCTTTACTCATATTCCGGATCCCCCTTACTTCGCCGCAGCTTCAAGAGCTGCTTCTACCATTGCGGCAACCGAGCCGCTTGTGAATGTTGCGCCGGCTACCGTGTCAACAGTGTCGTTCAGTGTCTTGCCGGCAAAGGACGCAAGCGCATCCTCGGAAGTCGCTGTATCACCGATGCCTGCTGTATCACCGAAGTGATCGAGCACTACGCTGACAACGCTTCCCTTTGCGACATCAACAGTAACTGTTGCTTCGTTTCTGCTGTAATCAGCACCCATATTGTTCTGAATACCGAATCCGTCTGCCGAGCAGCTGTAAACAGCTGTCTTTCCGTCATTGGAAACTTCGGTAACTTCAACATTGTTCGCACTGAAGTCGATCGAGCCGAGTGCGCCTTCAACTGCTGCAGGAGCAGCCGGTTCCGGTGTGACTTCCTTAGCCTGTACGGTAGAACCGACCAGGATGGAGACCAGTGCCAGCAGGCAGCTGCAGATGATCGTCTTGTTGCGGAAGTTCGCAGCGTTTTTGATCTGGTTGCCGTCGAAGATCTTATCGATCGCCGGAGTCATCATGTTCATCAGAAGAATCGAGAACAGAACGCCGTCCGGGAAATTCGCCTTCAGACGGATGATCACAGTGAGTGCAGCACAGCCGACCGCGAATACGACGCGTCCGGGTATTGAAACAGGATTTGTTACAGGGTCGGTGACCATGAACACGCCGCCCAGCATAACGCCGCCGGCGAGCACATTGAATACGCCGTACCACAGACCTGCACCCTTGATCAGACCGATGATGGTTGTGATCAGGAATACGCTGCCGATGTAGCAGACAGGCAGACGCCAGTCAATGTCTTTTCTCCAGATGAGATATGCACAGCAAAGTGCGATCAGGACAGCGCTTGTGGAACCCAGTGAGCTCGGGTACCAGCCCAGCAGCATCTTTCCGAGTCCGCCGTACTGTGTGATATAGGAACCGAATGTCTCCGTATCCATGATCCAGCCATATGCAGCGGCTGTTGTGGTCGGTGTAGCAGCTGTTACGAAGTCAGTGGATCTTGTAGCAGCGAATGAGCTCATGATGACAGCAGCGCCGAACGCAGCCGGGTTGAAGATATTCTGGCCGAAGCCGCCGAATACCAGCTTGCCGAATACGATCGCGATGACTGTTGCAACACACAGCGCATACGGGCTGACATCGATCTGGATGATCAGCGTCAGGATCATTGCTGTGATCCAGGAATAGGAGCTCAGAATGCCGTCCTTGATATCGACCTTCTGGATCTTTGCCCAGATCGCATCAACGATCAGGGATGTGATCACAGCGGAAGCCATCATGATCACGACTCTGAGACCGTAGGAAGCGCCGTAATTGACGCCGTAATAAATTACCGAGAATACAGTTACCGCAAGCAGGCATACCGTGAGATCCATCATGATCCCGGTCGTTGTCTGAGAAGAGCGGTAGTTCGGTGACGGTTTAAATGTCAGTTTCATATTCACCCTCCTCCTTACTTCTTAGCCTGCAGAGTCAGATATCTCTTCGCTCTGCGGATACCTTCTGTAACATCGATGTTGGACGGGCAGATATAAGTGCACATGCCGCACTCAATGCAGGACATGATATCCAGCTTCTTCAGAGCGTCCAGATCCTTGATCTTTTCATACTGGTTGATACGGACAGGTTCCAGTCCGGACGGGCATGTTTCCGTGCACCGGCCGCATCTGAGACATTTGACCGTCTTGACTTCCTTGTTCTGAAGCACTGTCAGACCGTTGTTTGCGGGGCCGATAACAAATACTT
>CAMOPG010000019.1:0-25484 GCA_946622165.1 uncultured Erysipelotrichaceae bacterium | reverse complement strand
TGCGCTGATGATCATACGGAAAACAGCAGATAAAACAAAAGAAGCCCTGACAGGACTTCTTTTTCAGTGCCGATAGCCGGACTTGAACCAGCCACCTACGCGTTACGAGTGCGTTGCTCTACCGGATGAGCTATATCGGCGTTTACAGCATGTTTATTATAACCGCGTGCAGTTTAATATTCAATAAAAAATTCTGTTCCCGGTGAAATGAAAGCCGGCACTGCTGCCGATATGAGCGGATCGTGAAAAGGGCAGCCGCGGCTGCCCCTGCACATGATGCCATTAATACGTGTCTGCTTTGATGTCACCGGATACCGTAGAGGCGATTACATTGATCTCACTGTCACCGATCCTCAGTGTTTTACCCGATCTGCAGTCCGGTTTCCCGGTCCTGTTTTCCAGGTCTCCGCTGACTGTGCTGAATTCCGCGCACCATTGAGGATCCTTCAGTGAAAGATCAATGTCGCCGGATACGGAATGTGCTTCAATATGCGCGATCCTGTTGGGTGTTCCGATCTCGATATCACCTGATACGGAAGAAACATTGATGAACGGCGCGTCTGTTTCCAGTTCAATGTCACCTGATCTGCCGGATATCACGATACGCTCTCCGGTATGACCGGAAATATCAATATCCCCTGAGCCTGTTTCGATCTCTGCATTGCCGCTGCTGCAGTTCATCTCCAGGTCACCTGAACTCAGCTTTATTTCCAAGCTCAGCGCATTGACATTTACCAGAGCTGCATCACCGCTGTGTACCCGGATCCTTAATTTCTCAGCATCAGTCTGTTCAAGCCTGATATCACCGCTGATGCTTTCAATGTCCGCCGAAACAAGATTGATATCCCTGATCAGAATATCGCCGCTGGTATTCCTGATCTCCAGCATGTCGCAGCAGCAGGGGACAGTCAGCTCCAGATCACCGTGTCCGTCTGCGATATTGAGAAAGAAAGTATCATCACGAACCTCGTGATCCACCCGGCAGTTGTTGGTCCCGAACAGATTGATACCCTTACGGAATACAAACTCAAACCTGTCACCGGTGCAGATCGTCATATCTGCACTTGCATGGTCTGTATGGATCACAACACTTCCGCAGTGTTCGTCATGAGATCCGCTGATCGTTTCCGGTTCACCGTCTCTGTTTCTTCCGGCTGAACGGAAGACGGAAGCCAGTTCGGAGAGTATGTTTTTCAGGGAAAGCTCACCTTTGCCGGACAGCTCTGAAATACCCTCTGCCGCATCACGGGGATCGCCCAGTTCTTCCGAGATCTCTTCTTCACTCATGCCGCTCCGGATACCTTCGTCGAAGTGACGTTCAAATTCTTCCAGAATTTCATTCCGCGACTGAGTATCCATATCTGCCAGTACTTCTGCAAGAATACTGATATATTCATTTCTTTTCATAACAGTCTGCCTGTCCTTTCTACAAATTGTTCCCATTCTTTTTTGCCGGCTTCCTGGTAACGGATGCCTTCTGATGTGATGTGATAATACTTTCTTGCCGGACCGCTGCTGGATTCTACAAGATATGTCTCAACATATGCATTGTCTTTCAGCCGCTTTAATACCAGATACAATGTTCCGGCTGTGATCTCAAGCTCAGATGCGATCGTTTCCGTCAGCTCATAACCGTACATATCCCGCTTCCTCAGCTGTGACAGCACACAGAGATCAAGCACGCCCCGCTTTAACTGTGCATCCATATGACTACCTCCGCCTATACATTATCACATACTATTATGCAACGCAATATACTATGCGGCACAATTTAAGGCTTATGAGAAGCAACTGATCTGATCAGCGGGAAAGGGCAGAAAAAAAGAACGCAGCCGGTATTGCTTACCGTTCTGCGTCCGTTTCTTTTCCTCGGAATATGTCGTCAGAGAATGACTGTGGCAGAAACACTGCCTGATTTTTCCTGTGCGGCACAGACTGTTACTTCAGTGCCGGCAGCAGCCTTGATGATCCATTCCAGCTTCTTTCTCTGTCTGCCGTTGGCCATTGTAGAGAGATTGCCGTAAGCGGAGCCTGTTCTTGTTCTGCTGTAGCCGTCCAGATTGCCGATCTCGTCTTCCTTCTTTCCGGAGACGATATCATCTGCACTGATCATTACCTTGACGGACTTCGCGATTCCCATCTTCACTGCTTCATCTGTGATGTTGGTAGGGAGGTATCCGGTATTGCCGACGATCGCTGTAACCTTGTAGACGCCGTCGGATACTTTCTCTGCTGTCAGTGTATCGATGATCAGGTGCGGTACGGCTTTTGCAAAGCGTACCATGAACTTTGTCATGTTCTCGCAGACTTCCGTCAGGAACTTCTGGGGAGGATTCTGCTGTGTGAACTTATAGTTGAATCCGCCCAGCTCTACCTTGCCGAATACAGGATGGTCAAATTCCTGCCAGTCAACATAGTATTCAGGAGCGTTTTCCTTGACCCAATCCATAGCGGCATTGAAACGCTTGATGCCTGTGGAAGGATCTTCCGCTCTGCGGGCATTCCAGTCATAAGGAACACCGATGCGTTTAGCCAGATCCCAGAATTCGATCGTATAGGCGATCAGTCCCTGTGACTGATAGCACCAGTCATCGAATGCACCGGAATCATAGTTTGCCTGATCCTGGATAAAGGAATCATAAATGTTCAGAGGTTCATAGCCTGTTTCTTCCTGGCACATCTTTGCGATCTGAATGAAGGACTTGATGTCATCCTTGGAAACAGTTTCCGGCTTTCTTGTTCCGGGAGGGTAGAGGATGATTCCGCCCGAAGTGTGGTTGGTTGAAACAGCACAGATGTTCGGATGGGAAATGATCCAGTCTGCCATTGCCTTTGTTTCAGGATTGCTCAGCGGATATTTGCCTGCGCCTGCCTGTCTGTTTTCAGGGAACCAGCCGTAGGGATAGTTGCGGTTGAAGTCCAGAGACCAGTCAGGCTTTTTGCGCTTCAGGTTCTCATCACCGTCAAACGGTTCGAAGACACCTTCAGGATAGATGTCATAGAATTCACCGTCTGTATCACCGGGATCTCTGAATACCATGCGTGCCGGATCAGCTTCATCTTTTTTCCATGCACCGTATACGGTAGGGATGCGCATCATACGGATGACCCCGTCGCCATCCAGATCTTCTTCCTTGATGCCGCCGGATTTCGGTTTATGAACACGGTTTACCGAACGAAGCGTATAGGGCGTTGTGAGATATGTTTCACATCCGTCCGGAGAAACTCTAGGAATGACATAGATTGTCTCTGTATCAAGCAGTTTTGTGACTGTGAAATCAGTACCGTAGTTGGTGAGAAGATAGTCTGCTGCGTGCAGAGCTGCCATGGAACCTGTTACTTCACCGGCATGATGCAGTCCGTCGATATGGAATGCAGGTTTTGCTGAAGGATCACCTGTCTTCATGTTGGTGATCGTCAGTGCCAGAACGTCTCTTCCTTCTTCTGTAACACAGATGCTTTCAAGAGAACAGAGGTCAGGATAGGTTTCTGTGAAATATTCCAGGTTGGTTTTCACTTCATCGTAGAGCCAGTAATGATCGTACTTGAATGTTGTTTTCATGGTGACCTTCTTTCTACAGTACTTTGCTGAGGAATTCTTTCGTGCGGGGATTCTGAGGATGTTCGAATAATTCTTCCGGTGTTCCTTCTTCAGCGATGATGCCGTCATCGATGAACAGGACACGGTCGGAGATCTCTCTTGCGAAGCCCATCTCATGGGTAACGATGACACAGGTCATGCCGGATTCCGCCAGCTTTTTGATGACATCAAGGACATCCTTGACCATTTCCGGGTCAAGTGCCGAGGTCGGTTCGTCAAACAGCATGACATCCGGATGCATCGCCATTGCCCTGACGATTGCCAGACGCTGTTTCTGTCCGCCTGAGAGTTTTCTGGGATACTCATTTGCTTTATCCGCCAGACCGACTGTTCTGAGAAGCTCTAGCGCTTCCTTCTCAGCCTGATCCTTCGGTACTTTCTTTTCCAGGACGGGTGCCAGGGTAATGTTGTCCATAACGCTCAGATGCGGGAATACATTGAACTGCTGGAATACCATGCCGATCTTCTGACGGTGGAGATCCAGGTTGGTGCTCTTTGAGTCGAGCATATTTCCTTCAAAGATGACCTTTCCGCCTGTCGGTTCCTCCAGCAGGTTGAGACATCTCAGGAAGGTGGACTTTCCGCCTCCGGAAGGTCCGATGATCGAAACGACTTCGCCTTTGATGATCTTTTCATTGATGCCTTTCAGGACCTTCAGATCACCGAAGTCCTTTCTCAGGTCAACTGTTTCGAT
Source organism: uncultured Erysipelotrichaceae bacterium (assembly GCA_946622165.1). Lineage (GTDB taxonomy): Bacteria > Bacillota_I > Bacilli_A > Erysipelotrichales > Erysipelotrichaceae > Bulleidia. The sequence continues at coordinate 21,189 of CAMOPG010000019.1, read as the reverse complement.
CAGTACGTTATTCATATCAGTCACTGACAGCGAACCTCCTTTCCATAGCTTTGATCAGCCATGACAGCACGACCGTCATGATGAGATAGATGCCGGCAATGATGAAGAGCGGCTGCCAGAACAGATATTTGTTCGCCAGCAGGGTCCTTGTGTACATCAGTTCGTACATCATGAATGTGCCTGCCAGGGAAGTCTCTTTGATCATTGCGATATATTCATTGGCCAGTGCAGGCAGGATATTCTTGATCGCCTGCGGCATGATGATCTTCGTCATCGTGTGGCTTGCTGTGAGGCCCAGAGACCTTGCGGCTTCCGTCTGTCCTTTGTCAACGGAGTTGATGCCGCTTCTGATGATCTCTGAAACATATGCGCTGGAATTGATGATCAATGCCAGCATGACCGTGAATTCCTTGCTGAAGATATCGTTCATTGCAGGGAATGCCATCGGCAGAAAGTAATAAGCGATGTACATCTGTACAAGCAGCGGGGTTCCGCGAATGACGGTAACGTAGACCTGGATGACCGTATTCAGGATCTTGTTTTTGGAAAGTCTGCCGATCGCGATCAGCGAGCCGAGTATCGTTCCGAAGAATACGGCAATAAACGCATACTGCAGCGTTCCGGCCGCACCTTTCAGAAAGATCGGCCAATATTCAAGAAATACTTCTATCAGTCCTTTTCCCATGTCTTACCCCCGTTTGCGGATGCGGTTCTGTCAGTCCTCAATTCCTGCAGCCGCCTTTGCTTCACTGTACCATGTCTTGTAAAGATCATTGCTGTTGACGAAATCAATGATCGTGTTGAGCGTTTCGATCAGGCTTGTTTCACCTTTCTTGGCTGCGCATACGTTTCCTTCATGGATGCCGTACATTTCAAGATCGAATTTGACGCCTGTCAGTGCAAACTGTCCGTCGGACTGCTTGACATAGTTTTCAGCAGTGTTGCCGTCAAGCGCAACAGCATCGCACTTTCCGGATGCCAGTCCGAGAACTGCCTGGTCAAGCGTAGCGACTTTTTCAAGTTCTGTCTGATCGCCGCCCTCGAGCGTCAGGATCTGGTCTGTAACATACATTTCCTGCAGGGAGTTCGCCTGTGCAAGGATATGTGCTCCGACAAAGTCTTCAAGCGATGTGTATTTTTCCTCATCGCCTTTCTTGACGATCAGCGTATGGTAGTTATCGTTGTCCGGATCGCCGATATAGCCTTTTGACAGTTCATAGGATTCTTCTCTGTCTGCTTTCCATCCGTAGCCGCTGAATGCAACATCTGCTTTGCCGGCATCGACTGCGACAAGCGTTGAGTTGAAGTCCATCGTTTCGATCGCCAGGTCAACGCCAAGGCAGTCAGCGATATACTTGGCGAGCATCATTTCGGAACCGTAGATCGTTCCGTCATCTGTGATCCATTCTGCTGCAGGGTAGTCAGGTGATGTGGAGATCGTCATGACTCCTTTGTCGAGGATGCTCTTCAGAACGCCGTCAGCATTGCTGAGGTCGAGCTCGGGTTTTGCAAGGTCTGTTGTGTCCAGCAGATAAGCGTATGTGGAATTGACGCCTGTCTTGGGCTCTGCGGCTGCTGTTCCGTCTGTTGTGGAAGCGGAACCTGATGAGCAGGCTGTCATGGATAATGCGAGCAGGAATGCTGCGGAAGCTTTCATAATCTGATTCGTTTTCATGGTGTTTTCTCCTTCTATTGAAATAACGTTTTATCAGGGAGACTTTCATGGTCCTTTCGAATAAAAAAGCCGTCCCTATCCAGGGACGACTGTTGATCGCGGTACCACTCTGGTTGCCGGCATATATATGCCGACCTCTCTGATCCTTAACGGGGAATTGCGGTTTTCCATACTGTCAGTTCCGGAAAACTCCTCACAGATGCGGTTCACTGTACCCGGTGCCGCCGGACTTCCACTCTGTTCCGGCTCGCTGATGGACGCACACAGTTACTCTTCTGTTCATCGGATTAATCATGATGATAAAAGAATGAAACTTTGATGTCAACAAAAGAAAAATCAAAAATGTAAAATCTGACGAAATCACGTCCGTGCATGAAAATGTTTTCAATTTGTCCGGCAGTCCGCCGATAGTCCTGCGTACTTCCGTTCCGGAAAGCATTTCGCACGTTCTGAAGGTATATATGTGTTATGATGGAGCGGCTTTGAAAAAGCGTAGGATATTACAAAATGCCCGGCCATGCCGTGCGTTCTTGCAATCAGACGGACGGAATGTCCGGCTGCTGAAAATGTGAGGTAACATATGCAGAGTCTGATAATCGCAGCAAGGGCAGTGATCCCGGTAACACTGATCATGATCCTTGGCGCTCTTACAAGAAAACTCGGAACGGTCAGTGAGAAGTCATTCAAGGATTTCAACTGGGTCGTATTCCATTACTGTCTGCCGATCTCATTGTTCATGAACATTGTCAATGCGGATCTCAATTCCATCAGCAACTTTTCCCTGGTCGTCTTTGCGATCGTATCGATCCTTATTATTATCGGGGTATCGGTCCTGCTGACAAGAAACAGTTCCCTGCCGGATGAAAAGCTGGGCGTGATCATACAGGGACTGTTCAGGACGAACTTTGCGATCCTGGGCATTCCGATCGTTGAAGGGATCTACGGGACAGGAAATGCCGCGGTCGCATCTGTCATGATCGCATTTGTACTGCCTGTATTCAATATCATGGCAGTCCTGGTACTGCAGAAGTATTCCGGAAAACAGGCGGATCTGAAAATGACGCTGATGAATGTGCTGAAAAACCCGCTGATCATCGGTGCGCTCATCGGTGCGGTATTCAAGATCCTTCATATCCCTGTACCGTCTCTGGCTCTCAATACGATCCAGTCATTCAACAGGATGACGACACCGCTCTCACTGTTTGTGCTTGGCGGATGCTTCAACTACACATCGCTGGCAGACAACAAAAAACTGCTCGGTATCTATACAATGCTGAAGATGATCATCATACCGGTGATCGTTCTGGGTGCTGCGGTCATGATCGGCTACAGGGGCGATGAACTTGTCACGCTGCTTGTGCTGTTCGGCGGTCCTGCAGCGATCAGCTCCTATACGATGGCAGCCCAGATGGGGCTGGACGGAGATCTGGCATCCCAGTGCGTCGTCATATCGACGATCGTCGTCGTGGTGACGATGTTCCTGTTCGTGATGAGCTTCAGTGCACTCGGCCTGCTTTAAAAAGACCTGTGAGTTTTGCGCTCACAGGTTTTCTTCGTTTTCTTTGACGAAATAGTGTCTGGCGATCCAGGTGGAGATGCCGTCAAGACCCGGATATACGATACGCTCATTGACATTGTACTGATCGAGCATATCCCGGATCCGCCAGCGCAGATCTTTGGAAATAATGTATTTGACGGTCTTCTGATTGTCATTTGTTGCGAAGAAGTCGATGATGCTTTCCATATGGGTCGGCACGATCGAGAAGAATGAATACTGGTTGACGATGCGGGGATCAATGGAAGGCGGTTCAATGAACATCATGCTGCGGCCCTGCATGTCTTCGTCATACTGCCGCAGACTGCTGCATGCTTCGTTGAACATGTCCACGGAATAGATCGTCGTATTGTACTTTTTCGTGACTGCTCTGTATGAAGCCGGCAGATGTCTGTACTGTTCATCCAGGTCGACCCGCCATACAACACCGTCATATTTATTGATGTTGTCCATGTTCCGTTCCGTAACCGCGAAATGCAGCGCGATGAGCGGTGATCTGGACCAGTCAAGCAGTCTTGTCGGAAGCCCGTGGTGCTGTCCCAGGATCATCTGTCGCCAGATCGAGTCTTTGATGGACGGATCCTCCAGGGCGGCGTATTTTGTGAAGTTGCGCAGAATGGAAGGCTCGAGGATCGCTTTTTTGTCTTTGCAGTTGCGGTCAAGAGAAGTGACGATGTCATAGTAGGAGCGTGTCATACCCCGGTATACATACAGATTCCTGTTCCGGTCGATATCAGAACGGTAGGTCTGTTCCGTCAGCAGGGGATAAAGGTCTTCCATTGTATGGATATAGATCTCTTTGATCATAAATGGTCTCCTTTTGTACTGATATCATTCCTGTTTGCTCAAGGGATTCAAAAAGGCCATGGATGGACCATGGCCTGCATTGATCGGGTTATTCGTCACCGAATGAGATGCCGAGAAGTTTCGCTTCCTGAATAATGCTGGCGTTCGGGTCAACAGTCTTCAGATTGCCTGCTACTTCTTTCAGCGGAGCTTTCACGATCTCACGGTTTCTGTAGGCAACCATGAATCCGTATTCCTTGTTGAGGATCAGCTGTCCTGCTTCAGCACCGAGACGGCTTGCGAATACTCTGTCATAAGGGCACGGTGCGCCGCCGCGCTGTGTATGTCCGGGCACTGTGACTCTGACTTCTCTGCCTGTTCTTTCCAGGATCTGGGCAGCCAGTTCATAAGATACTGACGGATATTCTGATTTGGCGAGCTTCTTCTTATACTGCTTCTTTGTCAGAGCAGCATCTTCCTTGGAAATCGCGCCTTCCGCAACAGCCAGGATCGTGAAGCGGTGTCCGCTCTTTGAACGCTCTTCAATGACCTCGATGACTTTTTCGATATCGTACGGGATCTCAGGAAGCAGGATAATGTCTGCGCCGCCCGCAATACCTGCGTTCAGAGGCAGCCATCCGACTTTATGGCCCATGATCTCAACGATGAATACACGGCCATGTGAACTTGCTGTAGTGTGGATCTCATCGATCGCACGTGTCGCAATATCGACAGCTGACTGGAAACCGAATGTCATATCTGTTCCCCAGAGGTCGTTGTCGATCGTCTTCGGAAGGGAAACGACATTAAGGCCTTCTTCACTCAGCAGATTCGCTGTTTTGTGTGAACCGTTGCCGCCGAGTACAACAAGGCAGTTCAGCTGAAGCTTGTAATATGTGTCCTTCATCGCTTCAACTTTGTTGACGCCTTTTTCATCCGGCTCACGGATCGTCTTAAACGGAACACGGCTTGTGCCGAGAATCGTTCCGCCGATCGTCAGAATGTTGGAAAAGTCTTCCTCTGTCAGAATTCTGAAGTGGCTGTAAATCAGTCCTTTATATCCATCTTCAAAGCCATAGAATTCAACGGGCTCTTTGCTGTTGCGGGTAACTGTTTTGAAAACACCGCGCATCGCAGCGTTCAGTGCCTGACAGTCGCCTCCGCTTGTAAGCATACCGATCCTTAACATGTCATTATCCTCCTGAATGATAGTTTTATTTACCTGAAAAGGTATTCATCTGCATACCTGTATCATAACGCAAAAACCATCATAATCTCAATTCCTAATCATAAGATGCGGTAATATTTTTGCCGTCCGAAACGATGCTTACATTCCCCTCGCTGGTCAGGAATACCTCAACGTCATATTTCTCCATCAGATCAAGTGTTTTGGCTTCGCCGCCCTCGGAAGCAGAGCATGTGATGACTGCATATTCAGGATCCGCAGAAGGGATCAGATTCTTCAGCTGTTTCTGATAATTGCCGTGATACGGCACTTTCAGAACATCATATTCAGAGCTGTCCTGGGACAGGAATTCTTTGATCCGTTCATTCTGTGCGTCACCCATCAGCAGGAACGATGTCTGTCCGTACTGTACGGTGACGATCAGAGAGGAGTTGTTGGAATCATCCTTGTCATAGTCTGACGCATCCGGCCCGTCAACAGTATATTCCGCCCCGTCCAGCATAAAGCTGACCTGGTCATCGCCGAATACGACTTCACTTTCGATGCCTGCTGTTTCAAGAGCAGCCATCAGATCGGCGTACTCATCGCTGTCCTTGGGCCAGTCGGAGACAAGGACCCGTCCGACTTCGACGGATTCCAGGATCTCGTCGGCACTCCCGATGTGGTCTTTATCAAAATGCGTCAGGATCAGTGTGTCCAGCGTCTGTATATCCAGTTCATTCAATGTATGCAGTATGTATGGCGCAAACCCGTCCAGACCGGTATCGATCAGCACCGCGCTTTCATCCGTATAGAGCAGGATGGCATCTGCTTTTCCCGCGTTGAAGAATTTTACGGAGAGCTGATCGGCTTCGATGTTTTCCTGTGCTGCGCATCCCGCTGCAGCGAAAAGCGCAGCACAGAGGATCAGTTTTCTGATGTGTTTCAGCATATGCGCTTCCTCCTTGACTGTATTGTAAGGCAGAATCTATTGCAGAATGTGAGGACAAGCTGAAGTTTACGGGAAATATCATGCAAAACACAACGCATTTTTCAATCATGCCGGGTATCACAGACGGATAAACATGCGATCAGAATACAGTGATAAATGCGGATAAGTGTTACAATAAAAACGGATTTACGTTTTTTATTCATAATATTCTGAATTGGAAGGGGACCTTATGAAAATCGTATTAGAGCATCTTACTAAACGTTACCCGAACCTCAACAAGAAGATCGGCGGATTTATATCTGCGGTGGATGATTTCAACTTTGAGATCCCGGACGGTCAGCTGATCGGTCTGCTCGGACCTTCCGGCTGCGGTAAAAGCACGACACTGAACATGATCTGCGGTCTGGAAACTCCGACCGAAGGGAAGATCTATTTCGGTGATGATGATGTGACCGAACTGCCTCCCGAGAAGCGCGGCGTCGGCATGGTGTTCCAAAGCTATGCGCTGTATCCTCATCTGACTGTGAGGCAGAACATCATGTTCCCGCTGGAAAACCTGAAGGGAGCACAGAAACTGTCAAAGGAAGAAATGGAAAAGCGCGTTCAGGAAGCAGCGGAAATGGTTCAGATCGAACGTCTGATGGACAACAAGCCTTCCGAGATGTCGGGCGGACAGCAGCAGCGTGTTGCCATTGCCAGAGCGCTGGTCAAACGGCCGAGAGTTCTGCTTCTGGATGAACCGCTCTCCAATCTGGACGCAAGACTGAGACTGCAGACACGTGAAGAGATCCGCAGGATCCAGCAGGAAACAAAGATCACGACTGTTTTCGTCACGCATGACCAGGAAGAAGCCATGAGCATCTCCGATATGATCGTTGTCATGTCTGCAGGCATATTCCAGCAGATGGGCAAACCGCAGGATGTATATGATCATCCGAAAAACCTGTTCGTAGCGAAGTTCCTCGGGACCCCGGCGATCAATGTCTTTAACGGAAAGGTCAAGGACGGAAAGCTGTATCTCGGAGATGACGCCGTGATGACAGCGGAGGGCGTTGAAGACCAGGAAGTCTATGTCGGCATCCGCCCGGAGGGATTCATCCTGGATGACAACGGACCGATGCACTGTAGACTCCACAGAGTGGAAGTCATGGGAAGGGACACAACAGTCGTTTCCTCACATCCTGCTGCACAAAGCGATACGATCCGTGTGATCATTCCTTCAGAAAGCAGGACCTCGTCACTGGAGAATACAGTCAATTTCAGCCTGAAGCCGTTCAAGGTACATCTGTTCGATAAAGAGACCGAAGAGATCATTCCGTTCATTTACGAATAAATAACAGGAGGGCATATGTATAAAAACAGTGCAAAGGCCTGGCTGTATCTGCTGCCGGCCCTGATCTTCCTGTCCGTATTCATGATCTATCCTTTATTTGATGTCATGATCTATTCGGTAGAGGAAGGCTATAATTCCGCTTCCCAGACATACTTCGGCGTCGGTGCATACAACTACCGGTATGTGCTGCGCGACCCGTATTTCCTGCAGGCGGTCAAGAATACATTCATCCTGGTCATTATCACAGTCCCCGTTTCAACGGGAGTCGCACTGCTGATCTCACTGGGACTGAATTCCATTACGAAGCTGAGAGATCTGTTCCAGACGATTTTCTTCCTTCCGTATGTCACCAATACACTGGCAGTCGGCCTGGTATTCATGATCCTGTTCAAGAAGACGCCTTATTCGGACGGATTCATCAATCTGATCATCAATGCCTTCGGAGGCAGCACAGTCGACTTTATCGAGGGACCGTATTGGGCAAAGATGTTCGTCATGTGCTTCTATACGATCTGGGTAGTCATGCCGTTCAAGATCCTGATCCTGACCAGCGCGCTGGCATCGGTGGACAAGGACCTCTATAAGGCTGCGAAAGTTGACGGCGCGAGCAGCTTCCGTATCTTCCGGAAGATCACCCTCCCGATGATCTCACCGATGATCTTCTATCTGATCATTACCGGATTTATCGGCGCATTCAAAGCATACAGCGATGAAGTAGCGATCTTCGGAACCAACCTGAACGCTGCCGGCATGAATACGATCGTCGGCTACGTATATGACATGCTGTACGGCGACAGCGGCGGATATCCTTCCTACGCGAGTGCCGCAGCACTGATCCTGTTTGCGATCGTTCTGACGATCACGTGCATCAACCTGCTTGCCAGCAGGAAGACCACGATCAATTGAGGTGGACTATGACAACGATGAATGAAATTCAAAAAGCGAAACAGTCTGCTGAAAGAAGTCAGCGCATCCGCACGACAGTCACTTATACGCTGCTTGTTCTGTGGGGACTGATCGTCCTGTTCCCGTTTTACTGGATGATCCTGACATCACTGAAAAGCTACAGTGCATACAACAGTGAATATATCCCGAAGCTCTATACGACAGCTCCGACATTCCAGAACTACGCTGATGCGTTTACGGCTGTGCCTCTTGCCAGATATTTCGGCAATACGATCATCTTTACGCTGATCACGACATTGATCATGCTGGTGGTGACAGTTCTTGCGGCATTTGCCTTCTCAAGACTGGAATTCAAGGGAAAGAACCTCGTGTTTACGATGTTCCTTGCACTCATGATGATCCCCAATGAACTGGTCATCATCACGAACTTCGTAACGATCACCAATGCCGGTCTGAGAAACACATTTGCCGGTCTGATCCTGCCTTCGGTCGCATCGATCTTCTATATCTATCTGCTGAAGGAGAACTTTGAACAGATCCCCGAGGAACTGTACAAGGCAGCGAAGGTCGACGGTACGAGCGATCTCAAATATCTGCTCAAAGTCATGATCCCGATCTGTCAGCCGACGATCGTTACGATCACGATCCTGAAGGTCATCGAATGCTGGAACTCCTATGTATGGCCGAGACTGATCACGGATGACGCAATGTACTTCCTTGTTTCCAACGGTATTCAGGAGATCAGGGAAAACGGCTTCGGACGTGAAAATATTCCTGCCATGATGGCAGCGGTCGTTGTGATCTCTGTTCCGCTGATCATTCTGTTCCTGATCTTCCATAAGAAGATCATGGCGGGCGTTTCCCGGGGAGGCACGAAGGGCGCATGAAAAACACATTATGGAAATGGCTCCTTGGCTGTGCCTGCGCTCTGTCTCTGACAGGCTGCCACGGTTCACAGGGACTGGACGCGTTTGCCGTACCGGAATCATTTGATGAAACAAAGAATTACGAGATCACGTTCTGGGCCAAGAACGATACCAACAAGACTCAGACGAGGATCTATGAAAAAGCCATCGCGGATTTTGAAAAACTGTATCCGAATATTACTGTCAACATGAGGCTGTATACGGATTACGGAAAGATCTACAACGATGTCATTACCAACATTGCCACCAACACAACGCCGAATGTATGCATTTCTTATCCGGACCATATCGCTACCTATCTGAGCGGCACGAATGTCGTGGTCGGACTGGATGAACTGTTTGCGGACGGCAACTACGGGTTCGGCGGAAGCCGTCTGAAGTATGACGGTCCCGACAGCAATGAAATGATCATGGAATTCCTGGATGAATGCATCGTCAGCGGCGCGCATTATGCGATCCCTTACATGCGTTCCACGGAAGCTGTCTATGTCAACAAGACGTATGTTGAGAAACTCGGATTCGAGCTTCCCGAAACGCTGACCTGGGACTTCATGTTCGAGGTTGCCGAAGCCGCAACAGCGAAGGACGCTAACGGAAACTATAAAGTCAACGGGCAGAAGGTCATGATCCCGATCATCTACAAGTCTACCGACAACATGATGATCCAGATGCTGAAGCAGAAGGGCGCGGGCTACTCCAATGAGAACGGAGAGATCGAGATCTTCAATGATACGACCAAGGAGATCCTCTATACCGTGGCCGAACATGCAAAGAGCGGCGCCTTCTCAACATTCAAGATCTCAAGCTATCCGGCAAACTTCCTGGATGCCGGTCAGTGCATCTTCGCGATCGACTCGACAGCCGGCGCGACATGGATGGGCACCTACGCGCCGCTGTCTGATATCAGTGCTGATAAATTCGTCGAGTTCGAAACAGCCGTCAGAACAGTACCGCAGTTTGATCCCTCAGATCCGTATATGATCTCGCAGGGTCCTTCCATCTGTGTCTTCAACAAGCGCGATCCCCAGGAGGTCCTGGCATCCTGGCTGTTTGCCCAGTACCTGCTGACAAACGATGTCCAGATCGCTTATTCAGAGACAGAAGGCTACGTTCCTGTAACGATGAAGGCAAGAAACGATCCTTCTTATCAGGATTACCTGGCAAGAAGCGGCGAAGACAATGATGTGCATTACAATGTCAAGATCGAAGCAACACAGCTTCTGCTGGAAAACACGGAACATACATTCGTGACGCCTGTCTTCAACGGCTCCACTTCACTGCGTGATGCGGCAGGACAGCTGATCGAAAACGTAACGAAGTCGGTCAACCGCAAGGAAACGATCGATGAAGCGTATATGGAAAAACTCTTCGACAGCGTGACTGCCCTGTACCGTCTTGATCAGGGCTCCGCAGCAGGGGCTGATTCCAGAGAGGATCTCGGACCGCTTCCGGCAACCGCGAAGTGGATGCTCGGAATGCTTGCGGTGACATGGGTATGCATCGGCGCTTATGTCCTGCGCATGCGGGCAAAACAAAAGAAAGAGGAAGCCTGACCATCAATTATTCACAGCTTTCCGATAATTCAGTTATAATAATCTATGTTCCATTGAAAGGGGGAACGATTATCATGAAGAAAATTACGAAAGTATTACTCTCATCAGTTCTTCTTCTTGCGGCCGGATGCGGTGCAAAGAAAGAGGATACTCCTGCCGGACCTGATACAGCAAAATCAGAAGGCGTCATGACATATGCGGAATATGCAGCTGCTGAACTCAATTCAGAAGTTACGATCGAAGCTTATGTTCAGGGCAAACAGTCCTGGTGGGATAACACAGCTACAGTATATACACAGGACGCTGACGGTGCATATTTCATCTATGGCATGGCATGCTCCGAAGCTGACTATGAAAAGCTGGTTACAGGCCAGAAGATCAAGGTCAAGGGCTACAAGTCCGAATGGTCCGGAGAGATCGAGATCACAGATGCTACATTCGAGCTGGAAGACGGAAACTGGGTCGCGACAGCTGTTGATGTAACAGATCTGCTTGGAAAAGACGAACTGATCGATCACCAGAATCAGCTGGTTTCCTTCAAGGACATGACAGTTGAAGCAAAGAAGGATGACAACGGCAATGATGTCGCATTCATGTACAACTGGGATGGTTCCGGTACACAGGGCGATGACCTGTACTTCGATGTTTCCAAAGACGGCAAAACATACACATTCACTGTAGAGTCATACCTCTGCGACAGCAGCACGGATGTCTACAAGGCAGTTGAAGGCCTGGCAGTCGGCGACAAAGTTGATCTGGAAGGCTTCCTGTACTGGTATGAAGGCGTCAACCCGCATATCACAAAGGTTACAAAGAAATAACATTCATCACAAACGGGAGATCTGATCTTCCGTTTTTCTTTGACAAACAGAAAAGACTCCTGGGTGAGCCTTTTCTGTGTCATAGAGGGGGGATATCATCGTATCAATAAAGATACTGCCGTTTACGTTCTGATGTATCTATGTTACAGCCTCCCTCCGGGATGTCACTGCCAAAAAAAGGGATAATTATTAACACTTTTGTGATTTTGATGTGCTTGATTAATGTCGCTGTATACTGCACGTTTTTTGTGTCATGCGACTTTATTGGATGTAAAATGATGTTAAAGAATAAGGAGATAGAAATCATATGAATTTACTGCAGCTTTTACTGAGCGCCCTGCTTTCCAATTCCTCTGTCAATTCCGTATCCAAGAAGACAGGACTGACATCCATACTCGTCAGAAAACTGATCATGGCAGCTCTGCCTGTACTGATCAAGTACCTGACACAGAACGTGCTCTCACAGGGCGGTGCAGCATCACTGCTGAATGCTCTGACACAGCATACAAGCAAGCGTTCCATGGCTGAACAGATCGACGAAGTCGATGAGGAAGACGGCGGCAAGATCATCCGTCATATCCTCGGCAAGGATGAACAGAAGGTCGTAGCTGATCTGGCTGAAGAAACAGGACTGAAGGGTGAGGAAGTTACCAGAGGTCTGGCAAGCTTTGCACCGGCTCTGCTTTCCGCACTTTCTGCCGCAACAGCTTCTTCTGCTCAGCAGCAGCAGACAACAGCCGCAGCAGCACCTGCAGCTGATCTGACAAGCCTCTTCAATACATTCGCAGGACAGACAGTCCAGCAGGCACAGGCACAGGCACAGCAGCCTTCCGGTGCAGCAGGTCTTCTGAATTCACTGCTCGGCGGCGGCACATCACAGGCAGCAGCTCCGTCCGCAAATACAGCAGCCAGCGCAGGTTCCCTGCTCAGTCTGCTCGGCCAGATGGCACAGCCTCAGCAGCCTGTACAGCAGCCTACCGCTCAGATGGACGGCACGCAGCTGCTGAACATCCTCGCTTCCATGATGAAATAATCAGAACATATTTCATATCAGGATCTGCATGCAGATGCGGATCCTTTTTTTCGCAGAATAAACACTTCCTGTAATGAAATCATGGAAGGAGAACATTTATGGAATTAAGACTGGGATATATCTCGGAACTGTACACATCATTCCTGGGAATCGACCCCGGAAGCCAGCTCGACATTCTGGAAGAGTGGTTTCCCGGTCTGATCATTACGGTCAGGGAAGAACCGGGAAAGCAGGAAGCGGAGTATGTCGATCATGAATACCGGATCTATGCATCGAGGGAACACGGGAAACTGTATTCCGGAGGCAGCAGAAGGATCTCACAGATCACCGGCAGGCTGATCGGCACCGCAAAAGGCAACCAGGAAAAGGAGCGTAAGACAGCAGAACTGATCCGCAGACATCTGGCTGCCCTGATGGTGACGGATATGGATCTGCTGACTGATCTGCAGAAACATGTATACCGGCATATCGAATCATTCAGTGATGAGCAGATGGATGCGTTCGGAGAGAACGTACTGCAGGCTGTTCTGGAAATGGCTGACAAACGGGCAGAAATGGATGAGTACAGTAAAAACAGCGAGCCGTTTCCGATGGATGATGAATGCTTTGACGGGATCCTCTACAATGCGGCATACCAGCTGACGCTGTATGACAGGGAGTCATTGGCGACAGCCTATCTCTGGCTGCTGATCGGAGGGCTGCTGCGGAATGAAGCAGGCAGGGTGCAGAGAATGTTCGACAGTTCCCTGGTCCCTGTGCACAGACAATCAAGTGAAGACGGAACACTGCGCGACAAGATCCATTTCCTCTTCTTTCCGGAGGAATATGAACCGGTCTATTACGGAGATGACTTTGACCGGAAACATCCGGGCGTGGAATGGTATTGCGATCAATGCCTGGAACATCTGAATGAACAGGACGGCTTTGATGATCATCTGCCTGTATGGCAGTGCAGGGTATGCGGCTGGCTCAATGATCTTGATTCAGACGAGATCTATGAAAACCGTGAGGATGCCATGAACGGCGTAAGACGCAGCAGTGCCAGACGCATGGAGGAAGCTGTTGCCCGCAGAAAAGCAGAACTTCAGGAGGATTCCTGATCGTTTTGGAAACTTTTTGGGCATAGATACTGATCGATCCTTCCGTTAAGATTTGCCTGCAGGTAAGCAGGATGACGGAAGAACAGACATACCGTTCCCTAAGGGACAAACCAATTCATCTGTACAGTGTATCGGAGATCTGCGCACTCACAGGAGTGACCAGAAAGACACTCTTTTACTATGACAGGACGGGCCTGCTCAAACCTGTATGCCGGACCGGTTCACAGAACTTCAAACAATACGATGCCAAGACGCTGATGCGTCTGCGCATGATCCTGAGATACCGGGAAGCAGGACTGCATCTGTCCGAAATCGCAGCACTTCTGGATGACCCGGATTGTGACAGGGTCAGCGTGCTGAATCAGGCAATGGAGAGAATGCGGCAGGAATGCGATAAGACGAATGATCAGATCAGCCGCCTTCAGGCGATGATCGGAAGAATACAAGGAGGACAGTAATGGCTGAAAAAACGATTCTCATGTACGGTACCTACAAAACATCCGAACTCGAAACTCTTGAACAGCTCTACGAACAGGCGTCTGCCGAGTATACAACAGGTTCACATCTGACGCACAGGGGACTTGTCTACTATGTGATCGAAGGGCATGTGACACCGTCACAGCTGAAGCAGATCAAGGAAGCTGTGGATCATATTGCAAAAACAAACTACCATTGGGGCAGGATGACATTCAATAAAACGGTATGGTGAAGAGTCACGCAGTGAAACAGGAGAAACCTCCCGGATATCATGAAATACCTGATGCGTGCTGCATGATCACAGGAACACTCACAAAAGAATAACAAAACAAGGCTGATGACCCGTGAAGGATCACAGCCTTTCATAATTAATTTTTATCCGGTCCTGACCGACCCGGCCGGTACCGGGTAAAACTTCTGATGATCGGTGAACCGGAATGCTTTGATCTTTTGGAAACAATGCTGTACAAAGACTATCTGCCTGCATGAAAAAAGGAACTGCTGTCCGCAGTTCCTTCATGAGATTCAGCTGAGCTTTGTCTTGAGATCTTCGATCTCTTTCTCGACGGATTCGATCTCACCCTTCTTCAGGTAGACGGATGTTTCGAGATCCTTTTTCATAGCAGGCTTCGGTACGATCGTCATACGGTATTCCAGATCTTCGATCTGTTTGTTGAGTTCTTCAACCTTTGCCAGTCTGCTGTCGATCTGATCCTGGAAACGCTTGTCAGCGATTGCTTTCTTGGCACTCCAGAATTCTTCCTTTGCCTTGCAGAATTCATCCCAGAGACGGTCGTTGTCATTCTTTCCGGAATAACCTGCTGTCTTCCATTCTCTGTCCAGAGCCTTCATGCGCTCTGTCTTTTCTTTGCTGTAGTTCTTTTCA
This sequence comes from uncultured Erysipelotrichaceae bacterium, assembly GCA_946622165.1. Taxonomy (GTDB): domain Bacteria; phylum Bacillota_I; class Bacilli_A; order Erysipelotrichales; family Erysipelotrichaceae; genus Bulleidia. The sequence goes on along the minus strand of CAMOPG010000019.1, from coordinate 6,021 downwards.
GCTGTGATCGCTGCTGCTTCTTCGATCAGGGCGTTCTTTGCTTCGATGCTCTTAGCCCACTGTGCATTGCGCTCATCGAAGAATGCCTGTCTGCGGGCGAAGAAGTCCTGACGGATACCGTTGAACAGCTGCCAGAGTTCATCATCAATATCACGTCCTGCGCTGCCTGCTGCTTTCCAGTCGTTGAACAGGTTGTTCAGCTGTTCGCCTGCAGCCTTCCAGTTGGAAGGATTTTCAACGAGTTTCTTTGCGCTTTCAATAACTTCTTCCTTCTTTGCACGAGCCGCTGCACGGTTTGCATCGAGGTTGTCGAAGTATTCTCTCTGTCTTCTGCGCAGATCGTTTTCGATCGCGTTGAAGCGTCCCCACAGATCATCATCTGTGGAAGCGCCTGCGGAACCGATGTCGCTCAGTTCTCCGCGGAGTCCTTTCAGAATTTTTCTTGCTTCATTGAAGTTTGTGGCTTCTTTGATCTCTTCAGCCTTGGCAAGCACTGCTTCTTTCAGCGTGCGGTTAGCCTTGACTGTTTCGGCACGGGAATCATATCTGCCTGATACCAGTTCGAAACGCTTAGCGTATTCTTCTTCTTTCGGGGTTTCCCAGTTGGGAAGTGCATTCCATGCCTCTTTGATCGCAGCGATCTTTGCTTCTGCATCTTCACTGTCGATTTCTTTCAGAACAGCTTCTGCTTCGCGGCACAGTGCCTGCTTTTTCAGAATGCCTTCTTCCATGACGTTCAGTGCATCTTCCTTGTACTCTGTTCCGTATTCAACAGCACCGCCTTCTTCAGCGGAATGCTGCCATGTAAACATAAGATATTTTCCGTTCACCTCGATACCGGTCCAGCGGCCGATTCCGTCCATTGTATCCTTCGGTTCTGTAGGATTTCCATCGGCATCTTTCGCGCCGTATAGGATCTCTACTGTTTTACCGCCAAAGGTATTGTGTGCACGTGTCTTTGTTTTTGCACACGGATCATTGAAATCAGGTCTGTTCTGCCAGTTCATATAGTGTTGTTCTCCTTTTGATATCACCATATATTATTTCACCTAAAACCATTTCAACACAAGATATTTACACTAATTTTTTTCAAAGAATTGTAAAATTAAAGCAGATGTTTACATTGCAAAGCATTGTGATGCATAAAGGCCCTTTATTATCAATAAAAGCGATAATTATGCGGAAACATCAGATATGTGATCTTCCTGCACCGATATGAGCTGTAAAAAAACTGTCCTGCAGGATGATGTTTCTGCCAGTATGTATGATCATTGGGCTTTGGCGATCTTAAGGCTGAAAGGTGAAACGAAATGAAACTGGAAAAACTGCCGTACAGGCTGTCAGTGTGCAGAACTGACAGAATATCCGATATTGATCATGACGATGCGTTTTATTTTATCGGCAGAACGGATGAGGAGATCTCACTGGTATGCCGCACGGAACATGTTCCTGCAGGAGTGAAAGACAGGGAGGATGGCTGGAGGTGCTTCCGCATTCAGGGCGTTCTGGATTTTTCACTGGTCGGTATCCTTGCAGACCTGTCGCGCATACTGGCAGAGAACATGATCGGTATTTTTGCTGTATCAACATTCAATACCGACTATATCCTGGTAAAAGAAGAAAACTTTGACAGGGCAATGGAGGTGCTTGCAGATGCAGGGTATGAGATCCTGAACCGGGAAGTCTCTGCATGAAACAGATCGTTAGTATATGGTGCATTTTGCGTGCATGCAGGAATGAAGAACGCGGAACTGTATATTATAATGTAGCTGCAGAAGATGCTTGAGGAGGTAGTATGACGACGATCAGCGAATACAAATGCCCCAGCTGCGGCGGTCCGCTTGAGTTCAGCAGTGAAAAACAGAAACTGTGCTGTCCTTTCTGCGACAGTGAATACACTGTGGAGGAATTCAATGCAGCGCCGATGCAGACAACAGTCTCGGAAGATGACTCATGGAACGGCGTGATCGAAGCCGGTCAGTGGGATGACAGTGAACTGGCAGGACTGGCAGAGTATATCTGCCGTTCATGCGGAGGCACGATCCTGACCGACAAAACGACAGCGTCAGCTTCCTGCCCGTACTGCGGAAATCCCGTAGTGATGAACGACCAGGTCTCCGACGCCCTGAAACCTGAGTATGTGATCCCGTTCAAGCTGAACAAGGATGCGGCGAGGGCTGAGTTTGAAAAACATCTGGGCGGAAAGAAGCTCCTGCCCAGGGCGTTTACCGAGAACAATCATATCGATGAGATCAAAGGGATCTATGTTCCGTACTGGATCTTTGATGCGGATGTAGATGCGAAGTTCTCATATGATGCCAAAACAGAGACGAAGCATAAAGAAAATGATGAAGAGGTCACGGAGACAAAAACATATAAGCTGTTCCGCAAGGGAACGCTTCGCTTTGAAGCGATACCTGTTGATGCCTCAGTCAAGATGCCGGATGATCTGATGGAATCGATCGAACCGTTTGATCTGTCGGAAGCAGTCGCGTTCAATCCCGGCTATCTTGCCGGATATTCCGCTGACCGCTACAGCATCGGCACGGAAGAGACGATCGAAAGGGCCAGGGAACGTCTGGAACGGTCAACAAGAGATGCATTCAAGGATACGCTGCGTGACTATGAGGATGTTGAAGAGACATTCTCACTGATCCTTCCTGACATTCAGGCAAGATATGTGCTTTACCCGGTCTGGATCCTGAATACGGTATGGAATGATAAAACATATACATTTGCGATGAACGGACAGACCGGAAAGTTTGTCGGCGATCTTCCGATCGATCAGTCAGCTTACCGGAAATGGTTCGCGGTCTACGGCGCAGGGATCGCGGCAGCTGTATGGCTGCTGGCGAACCTGCTGCATTAAGGAGGGCGTATGATGAAGAACGTATTATTTCCGGCAGTCATATCCCTGATGATGAGCGTGCTGGCTGTACCGGTTTCAGCCCAGGGTGAAGAATTCATACTGGACTACGACGGATATCTGACCGCTGATGAGAAAGCAGATCTGAATCATGATGCGCAGGAGATCCTGCAGGAAACAGGCTATTCGGTGCTTCTGCTGCTTGATGAAACAAATACAGGCAGCCTGGCCGATCTTGCGGTCAGTGAATACAATACGCATGCGCCTTCGAAAGACGGCATCATCCTGGCAATCGATTCGGACGAGTATTATGTATACGCTGCGGGGAACGCAGCACAGTATGTCGATGATGCGGAGTCTGAACGGATCTGGAATGTATTCGTGTCAGAAGAGACTATCTATGAATGCGCTGATGAATATCTGGACTATGCAGAGGATCTGTTCGATCAGCACAGGATCCCGGCAAACCCCGGTCAGCAAGCCTCGGCAGAACGGATGACGGACTTCACGGGGACGCTCGACGGATCACAGCTGTCGGCTCTGACTCAGAAAATGGACGCGGTCAGTACGGCGCACGGCATTACCGTTGCGGGAGTGCTGACAGATACGCTGGACGGGCTGGATGCAGAGACGTATGCCGATCAGTTCTTTGATCTCAATGATCTCGGATACGGTCCGACAGACAGCGGCATTCTGCTGCTGGTCAGTGAAGGCGACAGGGAATTCGCTCTGTCCACAAAGGGGAAAGCGATCGGTGCGTTTACCGAAGCCGGTCAGGAATATCTGATCAAACAGCTGAAGAATGATCTAGGCAAGGGGAACTATTACGAAGTCTTTGATGCATATACGGACATGGCAGACAGCTTCCTTGTGCAGGCTGAAACCGGGAAACCGTATGACAAAGGAAATCTTCCGAAGAAACCGCTCAGTATGATCTGGATCCCGCTGTCACTATTGTTCGGCGCTCTGGGAGCACTGATTCCGACCGGGATCATGAAGTCAGAGCTGAAGAGCGTGCATACAAAAGAACAGGCGGATTCATATCTTGTAAAAGACAGCGTCAACATCAGCGTAGCCAGAAACAGGCTGATTGATACTGTCATATCACGGCGCAGGATCGAGAAAAAATCATCATCCGAAGGATCAAAAACACATACGACCGGCGGACAGACGCACGGCGGGACACACGGAAAGTTCTGAAAAAAGAAATCGGCGAAATGAAATATAGATTTCTGAATCTGAAATATGCACTGATCAACATATTTTATATGTTCCTGATCTGCTCAACAGTCGGATACGCGGCAAACTTCCTGCTGGCAAAAAGATTTTCCAATTCCGCTGTCGGTGCAGTGCTCTCCTGCGTCAGCATCTTCGGCGTTGTGCTGCAGGCAGTATTCGCACCGCTGATCGACCGTTCCGACAAACTGACCGAAAAAGGGTTTGTGTCGATCACACTGATCATTACGGCAGTGATCGCTCTGGCAATGTATTTTATGCCGGATGCGTCAGTCCTTCTGCTGGTTCTGACGACTGTCAGCTTCAGCGCTGCTTCATCCGGGCTGCCGTTTATCAATTCCATAGCGTTTATCTATGAGAAAGTCGAACAGACGATCAATTACGGTCTGTGCCGAGGACTCGGCTCTGCAGCCTATGCGGTCGGATCACTTCTGATCGGACGCTTTCTCAGCATCAGTTTTCAGAACGGCAGGCTGCCGTCCGATTATCTGCCGCTGATCTATGCGTCTATGGCACTGTTCACGCTGATCATGGTGCAGACACTGGAAACACCGGAAGCGGAAACCTCAACAGACAGTCCGAAGGCCGGAAAGATCAATTACGGACAGTTCTTCCGGAAATACAGCCATATTCTTCCGGTTCTTGCCGGTATGGTAATGATCTACACATGCCACATGCTGATCAATAACTTTATGATCCATGTGATCACCAATGTCGGGGGAGATTCCTCCAATCAGGGAACGGCACTGTTTATCCAGGCAATGTCAGAGCTTCCTCCGATGTTCCTGTTTGCGAAGATCATGCAGAAAAAGAATGTCGACAGCATCATGGCACTGGCAGGGATCTGCTTCACGGTCAAGCATCTCCTTGTATGGCTGGCACCGGACATCAGAATGCTGTATCTGAGCATGGCAGTGCAGATGCTCGGCTACGCGCTCCTGATCCCTTCGTCAGTATATTTTGCGAACAAGCATTTTGATGAACAGGACCGCAACCAGGGTCAGGCAGTGACTGCCTGGACAACAACGATCGGCGGCATCATCGCTTCCTTGCTGGGCGGCGTGCTGATGGATCATCTGGCAGTCTCAACAGTCCTGCTGATCGGATTCCTGATCTCATTGATGGGTACGCTGCTGATGGTGAAAGGCATTGCATCACTGAAGAAAGGATAAGTCCATGGAACTTCAAAAACTGATCGAACATGCTGATGAGGCCAGACTGCTGGGCATCATCGTTGAACAGGATTCTGAGCAGAAAGCACGCTGGATGCTGGAAGCGCCGTGCAGAAGAAACGTTTATTCTGCAGCCAAGAGCTTCACGTCTGCAGCTGTAGGAATTGCAGTAAAGGAAGGGCTGATCAGTCTGGAGGAAAAACTGACTGATGCATTCCCGCATGATCTGCCGGAAGTCATATCGGAGAACCTGGCGGCAGCGACTGTCAGGGATCTGCTGATGATGTGCCTTGGACAGGAAAAAGGATTCCTGATGGGTGCGGACAGACCGTATTATGAAAACAGGAACTGGGCACAGCTTGCGCTCTCCCAGCCGTTTGTATACCGCCCCGGCACGCATTTTGTGTACAACAATTCAGGACCGTATCTGGCAGGCCTTCTGGTACAGAGAAGAAGCGGCACGGATCTCGTCCATTACCTGATGCCCAGGCTCTTTGAACCGATGGGCATCCAGCTTCCTACATGGGAGACCGATCCCAACGGCAATACATTCGGTGCCGGCGGACTGTTCCTGACGGTCGACGAACTGCATCAGTTCGGCCTGCTGTATGAGCAGAAAGGCAGATGGAACGGAAAACAGCTGCTTCCGGAAGAATGGGTCCGGGAATCGACACGGAAACAGGCGGACAACGGCCGGGATGGTTACGGGTATCTGTTCTGGAGAGGAAAGCATAATTCCTATCGGGC
>CAMOPG010000018.1:0-26090 GCA_946622165.1 uncultured Erysipelotrichaceae bacterium | reverse complement strand
TGTACCGTATTTGGTACTGCATTCAATTAATCAATATTTTCATTGAGAATAGCCAAAAAATAACAACATCTTATATTAAAATAGTTGTGGAGTTAATGGAGGAGATATGATTCCCAAACATTTAGAGAATTACATGTTCAATGAACGGGATTTTTTCAATGAGGACTATGTCTGCACTGATCCCGAAAAAGAACAGTTGGTGAAGCAGCTTGCAAATCTGATCACCGATGACATCCAGATCCACAGTCCGAAAGATGTCGATGTACATATGCCGGATTTCTGGATCCTGGACCGCCTGCTGACAAAAGAGCAGGTGCGTTTCATGCTGTCTTTCAAGAAGAAGAGAGTCGTGAAGCTTCTGCCTGAACAGATGGCAGAGAGAAATCACATGACACCGGAAGAAGCAGAGAAGATGGCTATGGATATCTGCGAGATCGGTCTCATGGAATTTGACCGTGAGAATCCGGAACACCGCCGTCAGTATTTCATTCCGAAGTGGGTCGTCGGTTCCGGCGAATACATGATGATGACGTCCAGACTTCTGAAGAATCATCCTGAAGTTGCTACATTCTTCAACTATGCTTCCAGTGTACCGGTAGGAAAGGTTGCCAGATTTGTGCCTCAGGGAGGCGGCGGACTTGGCATGCACGTCATTCCGGTTGAAAAGGCGATCGAACACGTCAGTGAGTCTGTCAGTGTCGAACATCTGTCACACTGGCTGAAGAAATATGACAAGTTCTGTGTTGACGTTTGTTCCTGCCGCAGACAGCAGGCAATGCGCGGCGAAGGTGTCGGCGATATTGAAGGATACATGTGCCTGGCTGTCGGAGACATGGCTGAGTACATTGTCGAGACACGCAAAGACGCTCATTACATTACTTATGACGAAGTCATGGAGATCCTGGAACGTTCTGAGAAGAAGGGCTTCGTACATCAGATCACGAACCTGGATGGCGAAGATAAGATCGTCGGTATCTGCAACTGCTCACCGGGTACCTGCAACGCGCTCCGTACATCACAGCTCTTCAATACACCGAACATGTCAGCTTCCGCATACCGTGCGCATGTTGAAACAGACAAGTGCGTTGCCTGCGGCAAGTGCGTTGAAGTATGTCCTGTCGGCGCTGCCAAGCTCGGACAGAAGCTCTGCCTGAAAGACGGCACAAAGGTTGAATATCCGAAGACAGAACTGCCTGACGGTCAGAAGTGGGGACCTGATAAGTGGAACAAGAACTTCCGCGAAGATGCGAAGATCAATGTTTATGAAACAGGTACAGCACCATGCAAGACAGCTTGTCCTGCCCATCTGGCAGTTCAGGGTTACATCCGCATGGCTGCCGAAGGCAGATATCTGGATGCACTGAAACTCATCAAGCAGGATAACCCGTTCCCTGCAGTCTGCGGCATGGTCTGCAACAAGCGCTGTGAAGAACGCTGCACAAGAGGAACGATCGATCGTCCTGTTGCGATCGATGAGATCAAGAAATTCCTTGCTCTGCAGGAACTCAATGCTGAGACACGCTATGTGCCGGAATGCTACAACGATGTAGGCGAACAGTGGGATGACTACAAGATCGCTGTCATCGGTGCAGGTCCTGCAGGTCTATCCGCTGCTTACTATCTCCGTAAGCAGGGATATCCTGTTACTGTCTTTGAAAAAGAAGAAAAACCGGGCGGCATGCTGAGATACGGCATCCCGAACTTCCGCCTTGAAAAGGATGTCATTGACGCTGAGATCGAAGTCATCCGTATGATGGGCGCTGATATCCGCTGCGGTGTTGAAGTCGGCAAAGACATCACGATCGAAGAACTCCGCAAAGAAGGATACAAAGCATTCTATGTCGCGATCGGTATGCAGACAGGCAGAAAAGCCAACATCCCGAACGAAGAATATGCAGTCAGCGGTGTTGACTTCCTGAGAGAAGCAAATAAGACATGCAGCGATTCCATTCTGCATGGCAAAACAGTCGTCATCGGCGGCGGCAACGTTGCGATCGACGTAGCGAGAACTGCACTGCGTGCAGGTGCATCCAGCGTTGAGATGTACTGTCTGGAAGGACCGGATGAAATGCCGGCTGCGAAGGATGAGATCGCTGAAGCGAAAGAAGAAGGCATCCAGATCAAGAACTGCTGGGGTCCGAAGGAAGTGCTGGTCGAAGACGGAAAGATCAAGGGCATCGTTATGAAGCACTGTATTCAGGTCTTCGATAAAGACGGCAAGTTCAATCCTGTTTATGATGAAACAGAGCTCAAGACTGTTGAATGCGAACATGTTCTCATGTCCATCGGACAGGCTGCTGTATGGGGCGATCTGCTCAAGGGAACAAAGGTTGAAGTTCGTCCGAACACAACAGCTGTTGCAGATCCTGTTACATGCCAGACTGCTGAAGAAGATATCTTTGTCGGCGGTGACGTATTCAAGGGCGCGAGATTTGCAATCGACGCGATCTCTGAAGGCAGAGAAGGATTTGTTTCCATCAACCGCTTTGTCCACTATGGACAGAGCCTGACGATCGGCCGTGACCTGCGTCAGTTCAAGGAATTCGACAGAGATAATATCCTGGTTGAATCCTATGACAACGCACAGCGTCAGGTACCGGGATTCAAGAGCGGAGATGCAGCACATACATATGAAGACCTCCGTCTTGCATTGACAGAGGAACAGGTACGTGCTGAAGCGAACCGCTGCCTTAAGTGCGGTGCATCCATCGTTGATGACAACCGCTGCATCGGCTGCGGTCTGTGTACGACACGCTGCGAATTCGATGCGATCCATCTGACAAGAGATGTTCCGAATGCTTCCCGCATGTATTCTGCTGAAGATGGCAAACTGAAGGCGATCCTGCCGAATATTGCTGCACGCGGAATCCGTATTCTCAAAAACAACATCAAACAGAAGCTGTAATCAGCGAATCATCAGGCTGTCCGTTCATCAGAGCGGGCAGCTTTTTTCTCATCTTTCATCAATGATTTTTTCGAACGGAAAGATGTTATGATGTAACTGAACTATGAAAAAAGGAGAAGTTTCTTATGTATGATATATCAAAGAGAGATTGGAAACTGTTCAGGGAAAAACTCCCTGCATGGCAGGAACGATATATGGGACAGCTAATCAAAGGATATATTGAACTGCTGAATTCTGACGGAAATCCTTCCGAACGTTTCTGGGAACTTGAAAAGCGGATCAAAAAAGACCGGAAACATCCGGGAGTGATCGTGGAAATGACAAAATCAGAAGCGATTTATACATTGATTCATCTGTACAGGGATCATGCGATCACGGATGATGATCTGGAAGGATTCAGCCAGGAACTGATCGATGCGATCAGAAAACTGTCCTCATGGGACTGACAGATGCCCGCTATGGGCATTTTTACTTTTGCAGAAGAAACAGATGAACATTCATTTCATGAACTTCATCAAATCTTAAAGAGTTAGCGTGTTTTTTCTTAAACACGATCCGTTATACCATAGAGCCATCGGAGGGGGATAACAATATGCCGAACATACTGATCTGTGATGATGAGAAAGACATCGTCAACGCATTGAAGATCTATCTGGCTGATCCGGATTATGTGATCTTTGAAGCATACAACGGAAAAGAGGCATTGGATGTACTAAGACATCATGAAATACATCTGATCCTGCTGGATATCATGATGCCGGTCATGGACGGGATCTCTGCCATGGCACAGATACGTGAAACAAGCAATGTACCGATCATTCTGCTGACCGCAAAGAGCGAGGATACAGACAAGATCCTCGGACTGAACGTCGGAGCGGATGATTATATAACCAAGCCGTTCAATCCGCTGGAAGTATCTGCGCGTGTGCGTTCACAGCTGAGAAGATATCTGAAGCTGGGAAGCGGGATCACACATCCCGAGACATTGGTCAATGGCGGGATCGAACTGAACGACCGGACAAAGGAAGTGTTTGTGGACGGGGAAGAGATCTCACTGACGCCGAAGGAATATGAGATCCTAAAGCTGCTGATCTCCAATCCCGGAAAAGTATTCTCACCGCGTGATATCTACGGAATCGTATGGAAGGAAAAGCCATATGGCGCAGAGAACACCGTAGCTGTTCATATCAGGCATCTGCGTGAAAAGATCGAGATCAATCCGGCAGAACCGCGTTATATCAAAGTTGTATTCGGTCAGGGATACCGTATGGAAGGGGACAGAAGATCATGAAACGCTTTTTCCGAACATTCATAGGCAAAGCAGTGCTGTTTCTGCTATGTCTCATATCTGCGGTCTGTGCGATCGGCGGAACAGCAGCAGCTGTATATATTCTTGGCAGCGGCATGAATTTCTATAAGATGCCGGAACAGGAGATCCTGAAAGAAACCGAGCAGCGTATTGCAAGCGGTCCGGCATATAGCTGTCTGTATGATTATCTGCTTGAAACAGAGGAATCCAGCAGCTTGTATGAAAACAACTTCATGTATGATGGCGGATGCAGAGTCTACCTGAATGGCGCACAAGTATATAAAACAACCGGGGATGAAGCTGACTCTCCATGGAAATATTATTTTCAAATGGCAGCACTGAACTATGAGGATCATCATTTTGAGGTCTATCCGGTCCCTGAAAGTGCCTCTCCCGGTCAGAATGAAACGTTCTACAATGTCAGGGTCTATTTGAATCAATCATCCAGAGAAGTGAAGAATATCATCGCTTCACGTATCATCACCGATCTGATCTGGAGGCTCAGGTATGCGGTCTACGGAATCATACCTGCAGCACTGATCATCTTTATATTCAGTTTCATTCAGCTGATGAAGGCAGCCGGACATCGTCCTGATACAGAAGACATCTATCCCGGACCTCTTTATAAAGTACCGTTTGATGCACTGTTGGTTGTTTCACTCGTATTCGGGTTTATTCTGATCGCGATCGTAGCTAATGTCAGCGGAGGAGAGGATCTGTACGAATTCACCGGACTGGGAGTTGTAGGCTTCATCGGAATGATCTTCGGAATCGGTCTGAGCATGAGTGCTGCAGTCAGGATCAAGCTGCATACGTTCATCGAGAACAATATCATCTGGAAGATCCTGGTGCTGCTGTGGAAGCTGTGTCTGAAAGTCTGGGAATTGCTGAAGAAGCTGCACCGGTTCAATATGGAACTGATCGGCAATCTGCCGCTGATGTGGAAGACGTGTCTTATACTTGCTGGCATCTTCTTCCTGGAAGCGATCGTAGTCGTTGTGACACGGCATTCGGTTGAATCGGAGATCCTGCTGTTCATACTTGAAAAGATGCTGCTGGTGCCTGCCGTGCTGTACTTTGTGCTCTGCCTGCAGAGACTGAAAAGAGGCGGCACAGCTCTGGCTGAAGGAGACCTTTCCTATCAGACGGATACCAAAGGACTGTTCTGGGAACTCAAACAGCATGCGGATGATCTCAACAGCATTGCCAAAGGCATGTCGATCGCGGTTGATGAAAGAATGAAGAGCGAGCGGATGAAAACGGAACTGATCACAAATGTGTCTCATGACATCAAAACACCGCTCACATCGATCATCAATTATGCATCCCTGATCGGCAAGGAAGAATGTGAAAACGAAAAGATCAAGGAATATTCTGAAGTGCTTGTGAGACAGTCTGATAAGCTGAAGCGTCTGATCGAAGATCTTGTCGAGGCTTCCAAAGCTTCTACGGGAAATCTGGATGTCTTTCTGACCCCGTGCGATGCGTCTGTATTCCTTGAACAGGCAGCCGGGGAATATGAAGAAAAGATGAAAGAGGCAGAACTCACGCTGATCACAAAAAAGCCGGATAAAAAGATCATGATCATGGCGGACGGCAGAAGGATGTGGCGCATCTTTGACAACCTGATGAACAACATATGCAAATACGGACAGCCCGGTACACGTGTCTATCTGTCTCTGGAAGAAGCAGAAGGACATGCAGTGATCTCGTTCAAAAATACATCAAGAGAAGAACTGGATATGTCTGAAGAGGAACTGATGGAACGGTTTACGAGAGGCGACGCTTCAAGACATACGGAAGGGAATGGCCTGGGACTGTCGATCGCACGCAGTATGGCGGAGCTGCAGAACGGAACGCTGCATCTGTCGATCGACGGCGATCTGTTCAAGACTGTACTGACATTCCCGATCGTCAGGCAGAAAGCTTAGCATCCATACGTAAATTAAAACAAAGGAAAACGCATCAATATGCGTTTTCTTTTTGCACATATTGACAGTTACAATCATACGTAAAGCTTGAAAAACAGTGATGATTGGTATCACTTGATATATCCTACATTGTTGATAACGATGTTATCGGTTTAATTCTGTTCATTTTCTCCTGATTGCATATGTCATCTGAAATTAATATTTTGTTTTATGCAACTGAATCTCAGATGATACAATAGATACAGAAATTGATTGAACAGACAATACAGGGGGAAATATGAAAATACTGTTTGTAACGAGTGAGTGTGCTCCTTTCTCCAAGTCCGGAGGTCTGGCTGATGTCGCATTTTCACTGCCGCCGGCTCTGCTGAAGGAAGATAATGAGATCATGATCATCACGCCTTATTACAAGTGCGTGAAGGACAGGTTCTCTGACCAGGTACAATATGTTATGAACCGGAACGTCAGACTTGGAAATGCCGACCTTTACTGCGGTCTGCTGAAGGGTGAGCTGTCCGGTGTGCCTGTGTGGTTTATCGATAATGAAGCATTATTCTACAGAGACAAGCTCTACGGGTATGACGATGATAAATTCCGTTTTGCATGGTTCTCAAAAGCAGTGATCGATGTACTGGAAAATCTTGATTTCATTCCTGAGATCCTGCACTGCAATGACTGGGAAACAGCGCTCTCTGTCATCTATCTGAAGGATGATCAGGCACGCAGACCTGACTACAGAAACATCCGTACGGTCTATACGATCCATAATATCGCTTACCAGGGACAGTTCGGCGCAAATGAGCTGACAGATACATTTGCCCTGGATCCGGGATGGTATGACGGAGGCCTTGGATATGTGTATCAGGGCAGACATGATGTCAACCTTATGAAAGGTGCGATGCTGATGGCTGATGCTGTCAGCACTGTATCTCCGACCTATGCAAGAGAACTGCATACACATGAATTCGGAAAAGGTCTGGAAGGCGTATGCGACATGATCGAATCAAAGATGTACGGTATTCTGAACGGCATCGATCCTGCGCATTATGATCCGGGCAAAGATCCCCGTATTCCATGCAACTTTACTGCTGAAGATAAATCCGGCAAGGAAGTCTGCAAAGAATATATTCAGGAGACATTCGGCCTGAAGAAAGAAAAGAGATGGCCGCTGTTTGCCGTAGTCGCTAGACTTGTTGAACAGAAGGGCATTGAACTGATCAGAGAGATCCTGCCCAGAATGATGAAGAAGGGCATCCAGCTCGTAATATTCGGACAGGGCGAAAAGAAGTATGTTGATTACTTTAATTACTGCAGACATCTCTATCCCGGACAGTTCGGATTCTCCGATCAGTATACGGAAGAGATGGCAGCCAAAGTATTTGCCGGTGCTGACTTCTACCTGATGCCCTCAGCCTTTGAACCGTGCGGACTCTCACAGATGATGGCAATGCGCTACGGCACAGTGCCGATCGTACATGAGACAGGCGGACTGAAGGATACAGTCAGACCTTACTCTGATTTCGATGGAATCGGTGACGGCTTCTCATTCGACAGTTACCAGGGCAAAGCACTGATGCTGGCAATCGATGCAGCTGTAAAGATCTATTTCGGCGAACATGATGTATTTGAAGTCATCAAAGACAGATGCATGAAGAAGGACTTCTCATGGACGAAATCAGCAACCACTTATATGAAGATGTATTCCGATATCTGCGGACATGGTTCAGATCCGAATGTTACATTCAAGGATGCGTATGAAGCACTTGAAGTCATCTATACGGATCTTGAGGAAACACGCAATGCTTACCTTGCGCAGCAGCCTGATGACTACCTGAATGTATGCCAGGTCAGGATCGAAGGACCAGGTGAAGGTACGTTCTATCTGAAGTTTACGAAGGACGGCATGGAAATGGCACCTTACAGTTATGAAGGGGCTGATATCAGTATTGCAGCAAGCTTTGATAACCTGTACAACATGGCGATTGGTACTGTTTCTGCCGACAGACTGTTTGTCAACGGACAGATGAAGGTCGATGGGAATATCTCCAAGGGTGCTGAGATGCGCTATCTGATCGGCAAAGGTACAGAACACTGACTACAAAGTCTGATCAATTGGTATGAAAACGACATACGGCTGTGACGTCTGTATGTCGTTTTGATTTTTTCAGACTCTGTTCTCTTTGTCGATCTTTTTGCGTTTGACAGACCTGCTTTCATCCAGTTTCCGGTAGAATACTTCGATCGGACCTTTGGCAATCTCATACAGATAATCAGTCAGCTGTTCTTTGGTAATGCGTCCCGGGTTTTTCAGCCAAAGCAGGATGATGGCTGTCAGGGCATCCGTGATGAATGACTCTGACATCTGCAGGATAAGGTCATTCTTGATCTGTTCCGTATTGTCGTACAGCGAAGATAATGTTGATTTGATGAAGATGCTGTGGATCATACGGCGAAAGGAAGACTCAGAACACCTGGCAAGGATACGGAACAGGTCCTGATTGTCATAGATCATATTGATGCACCATTCCGAGGTAGAATACATCGTATTGTTGGAAAGCATTTTGATGATCTCGGGATTCAGTTCGTTCAGCATCCGTTCTTCCGTTTCCCGGCAAATCTGTTCGAGGACCTGGTATTTGTTCTCGTAATGTGAATAGAATGCATTTCTGGAAATACGTGCTTTCGCACAGATGTCTTTGATATGTACATCCTGAATATCATATTCCGATGCGCATGAGAGGAATGCCTGCTTGATGAGATCTTCAGTCTTGATGTATCTCAGGTCGCTCTGATTCATAAATCCCTCCGGAAATAAATGACATGATTATGCTTTATGTAACTTATCTCACATTATTTTTTTGTTGTCAATTCAAGTAGAAACACTGATATGCTAGAGTGATTTTGGGAAGAAAAAACAACAGACTCTCACACAATTCCATTTTTCAACTTATTAGAACATACCAATGAAGGAGGTAAGTTATTATGCGTTTTTCCAACACTTTTTCACCGTATCGCATCGGCAGTCTTGAGGTAAAAAACAGACTCATCGTTCCGGCAATGGATTCCGGTGTATTCGATCAGAAGGGCTTTGTTTACCAGCCGACACTTGATTACTACGGAGCGCGTGCAGCAGGCGGATTCGGTCTTGTCATCATTGAGATCACTGCTGTTGAACCGACCGGTGTCGGTATGCCGTGCGAGCCTGCAGGATGGACAGATGAATGCATTCCCGGCATGACAAAGCTGGCATCCGTTATTCATGAAAACGGAGCGAAGACACTTGTACAGCTGCACCATGCAGGACGTGAAACTGTTTCCCTGATGGCAGGTAAAGTTGTAGCACCTTCCTCAGTACCGTGCCCGACAAACCGTGAAACACCGCATGAATTCACAACACAGGAAGTCTATGATCTCATACAGCACTATGTAGACGCAGCAGTCCGTATGCAGAAAGCAGGATTCGACGGAGTCGAGATCCACGCTTCCCATGGTTATATGGGCGGTCAGTTCCTCTCACCGCGTTCCAACAAGCGTGTCGATGAATTTGGCGGTGGCGTAGAAGGCAGAGCATATTTCATGAAGCTTGTCTGCGAAGGCATTAAGAAAGCCTGTGGCGAAGACTTCGTCGTAACAGCACGTCTGTCTTCAAAAGAAAACCGTATCGGCGGTATCGAAATGGAAGAAACGATCGTATTCGCATCGATGCTTGAAGAATACGGATACGATGCACTTCATATATCAGCCGGTACATATGAGACATGGGAGACGATCGTTCCTCCTACAGCATGGCCTTCCGGATGGAACCTCGCAAGTGCCAAGAGAATCAAGGAAGCTGTCAATATCCCTGTATTCTCAGTAGGTCTGTTCCATGATCCTTGGACGATCGAAACAGCGATCAGACGCGGAGACTGCGATGCTGTATCACTGGGACGTCAGTCCATCGCTGACCCTGCATTCCCGAACAAAGCTGTTGGCGGTGCGCTGGAAGACATCATCCCGTGCATCGGATGCACACAGAGATGCATGGAATTCAACTATCCTGAAAACCTGATGCCCGGTGACTGGGGCGTCGGATGTATGTACAATCCGCAGTCCAGCCACAGAGCCGACAGAATGCTGACAAAGACGGATGCTCCGAAGAAGGTCGTTGTCGTCGGTGCAGGTCCTGCCGGCATGACTGCTGCATGGATGAGTGCTTTCCGCGGACATGACGTAACACTGCTTGAAAAGAATGACAAACTCCAGGCAGGCGGACAGCTCCGCATCGGTGCATATCCTCCGTTCAAACAGCCTCTGACAAGAGAAATCAGATACATGCTGCATATGTGCGAAAAGAACGGTGTCGATATCAGATGGAATACAGAAGCGACTCCTGAAGTTATCAAAGAACTGAAACCGGATGCTGTGATCGTTGCGACAGGTGCGAAACCGACTGTACCGAACATCAAGGGCCTGAAGGAAACAGGCGTTGTTCTCGCAAATGATGTACTCCTTGGAAACCCTGTTCTGAAGCAGAGCGTTCTGATCATCGGCGGCGGTGAAGTCGGTACAGAAACAGCTGAATACGCGACTGACTACTGCACGAGAGTTGCAATCGTAGAAATGCTGCCGGAGATCGTTCCGACGCTGTATCTGACAGTCCGCAATGCGATGCTGAAGAGAATCAAGGAAGAAGAAGTCGAAGTATATACAAATACAAAAGTCCTGGAATTCATTGAGGGCGGTGTCATTGCTGAACGCAATGGTGAACAGATCAGACTCGACGGATTCGATCATGTCGTTCTGGCACTTGGCTCCAAACCGTATGTACCGTTCGAAACAGAAGGACTGGCAGATCAAGTATTCGTGATCGGTGATGCTGAAGCTGTTAAGGATGCGAAGTGGGCGATCTACAAGGCATACAGGACAGCTATGGAACTGTAATATCATGAACGTCAGTGAAGTACTTGAAAAATATGTCGCTGCTCTGAATTCAGGAGACGCAGAACAGGTTGCAGTGCTTTATGGTGAAGAATGCGACTTTGTAGACGGCGGCGCAAGACCGTTTGGATTCCCGGATGTCGTAGCTCATGGAAGAGCAGGTGTTCGTGATGCGTTCACAGGTGTATTCCAGACATATAAAGTCGAAGCTAAGATCGTAAAGCTCAATCCGAATTCCATGGAATATGATGTGGAACTTGCAGGACTGCATATTCCCTGCATCGGTGCAGCTACACTTTGGGAAGACGGAACGATCAAAGAGTATATCGTGCGTCCCCGCTGATCACATAACAAAGTTACCTGCGCGATACCTGCAAACGAAGCATTCGCGTTCCGGGAGATGGATGGACTGAGGTTCATCCATCATTTTTTTTGGAATGTCAAAACATTTTTACAGGGATTTATGCACCTGCAAAAGAGATTCGATTGAAGAACGATGTACATGCACTATACTTGGAATTGTTCCGGAACAGTTATGAAAGAAGGAGAGCAGGTTATGGATATCGGAAACATGCTGAAAACAGCCCGCAGTGAAGCAGGCATGACACAGGAAAAAGCTGCAGAGGCACTGGGTGTCTCACGGCAGACCATTTCCAATTGGGAAACAGGGAAAACATATCCCGATATCATCAGTGTCATTCGCATGAGCGATCTGTATTCCATCAGCCTTGATCATCTTCTCAAGGAGGAAACAAGTATGAAGGAGTCATACGCACAGTATCTGAAACAGAGTACGGATACGGTTGCCGGGAATGAACGTCTTTCAAAGATCATCCTGGTTTGTACTGTATTCGGTATCTGGGCTTTGTCTGTCATGCTGTTCTGGCTGGTGAAAAACGGGACTGACCCTGTAGGATACAGTCTGACAGTCACCTGGACAGTCCTGCCTGTCATGTTCTTCGGGGCGTCCTATGTGATCGGTGCACGGAATTATTTCGGCAGATGGAAATGGCTGACAGCGCTGCTGTTCAGTCTGATGTATACCGTATCGGGCTCGATCACTTCCATCATGGTTGATCAGATCCTGTACCGTTCGGTCATCTGGCCTGACTTTACAAAGCTTCCGCTCGGTCTGCTCATATCACTGGCAGGTCTTGCGGCAGGAAGCATGGTCAGAAACCGGAAGCTTCGGCAGGAACAGCAATGATGATTGAACACAAAGATCCTCAGAGAATGGGGATCATTTTTATATATTGATGTGATCTCAGCACATGAAATTCATTATAATGAAATCAGCTGAGGTATTTAAACATATGAGACAATTTATAACGATCGATGTCGGCGGTACCGATATTAAGTATGCGCTGATGAATGAAAATGCAGAGATCATCGAACAGGGAGACGTCCCTACACCCAAAACTTCAAGAGAGGACTTTGTTGAGGCGATCGGATCCATTTACGATAAATATGCCGGTCAGGCAGAAGCGATCGCCATGGCAGCACCCGGAAAGATCGATGCAGGTAGAGGATACTTCTACACAAGCGGCGCGCTCAGATATATCGGTGAATGCGATATGAAGGAAGTGCTGAAAGACAGATGCCCGATCGAATACTGCTGTGAAAACGATGCGAAAGCAGCTGCGCTGGCAGAGCTGTGGAAAGGCTCCATGAAAGGCGTTCAGAACGGTATCGTCATGACGCTTGGTACAGGGATCGGCGGCGCGCTGATCATTGACGGTCATCTGTACAGAGGCACCACGTTTGCGGCAGGTGAGTTCTCAGGCGTCAGTACGCAATGGACTGAGCAGTATTCCAGCAAGGTCATATGGGCACGTACAGGCAGCACATCCGCACTGATCGGACGCTATGCACAGGCAAAAGGCATGGACTCGAATGAACTGAACGGACGTATCTTCTTTGCCAATGCAAATGCAGGTGAACCAGAGGCACTCCAGGTTCTGGATGAATTCTGTACTGCTATGGCTACTTCACTGCACTCACTGCAGCTGATCCTGGATGTCCAGAAGGTTGCCATCGGCGGAGGCATTTCCAAACAGGATCTTCTGATCGATACACTCAACAAAAAGATGGATGAACTGTATGAACAGGCATATGCGCACAGAACACCTGCAACACGCCCTGAGGTTGTCAGATGCACTTTCGGAAACGATGCGAATATGATCGGCGCATTGTATCATTATCTTTACGAACTGAAAGGCTGAAAGAAAACAGACTGTATCATTCACGATACAGTCTGAGTATTTTTATTTGGAAAGCAGGGATTTATCATCGGAGAATTCTTCGCCGCTTGCCTCTTCAAATTTATGCATCAGATCTTCAACAGTCAGGTTTTTCTTTTCCTCACCGCTGATATCGTAGAGGATCCTGCCCTCATACATCATGATCAGACGGTTGCCTGTCTGGATGGCATCACGCATATTATGTGTGACCATCAAAGCAGTCAGATGATCTTTTTCAACGATCTCACGGGTGATCTCAAGGACCTTTTTCGCAGTCTTGGGATCAAGTGCAGCCGTATGTTCATCCAGCAACAGAAGCTTCGGTTTTCTCAAAGAAGCCATCAGAAGTGTCAGTGCCTGGCGTTGACCGCCGGACAGAAGACCGACTTTCTGTGTCAGTCTGTCTTCCAGACCAAGACCAAGGATCTTCAGACGCTCACGGTATTCTTCACGTTCCTTGTCAGTTACCTGCCATTTCAGTGTTCTTGTTTTACCGCGTCTTGCGGCAAGGGCAAGGTTCTCTTCAATCTGCATTGTTGTAGCAGTACCCATCATAGGGTCCTGGAAAACTCTGCCGATCAGATGTGCACGCTTATAATCAGGCAGGGCAGTGACGTTCTCGCCGCCGATGATGATCGAACCGGTATCGATCGGCCATACGCCTGCAACAGCATTCAGCATGGTTGATTTGCCGGCACCGTTGCCGCCGATCACAGTGACGAAGTCACCGTCTTCCATTTTCAGATTGATATCCAGAAGTGCTTTCTTTTCGTTGATCGTTCCGGGATTGAATGTTTTATTGACACCCGTAAGTTCCAGCATCGTACTCATGATCAGTTCTCTTTTCCGTTCACATATTTCAGTGAATTCCTGCCTGCTTTGCTGAAGGAGTTCTTCGAATAGTTGGTAAGATTGGGTATTGCAAGGAATACCGCTACAATGACTGCCGTAAAGAACTTCAGCATGTTGGAATTCAGACGCAGCCACAGCACGATCACAACAGTCAGGTAATAGAGGACGCCGCCGACTACCACAAATGACAGTCTGCCTGCGAAGTTCAGCTTTTTGCCTGCTATGGCATCTCCTGCGACTTCACCGATGATGACAGCCGCAAGTCCGATGACGATCGCGCCTTTGCCCATATTGATATCCGCAAATCCCTGGAACTGTGCCATCAGGCCGCCGGCGAATGCTACGATACCGTTGGAAAGGGCAAGACCGATCACCTTCATGACGCTGATGTTGATGCCCTGTGCTTTTGCCATTTCAGGATTGCATCCGGTCGCACGCATTGCGGAACCGTGTTCTGTACCGAAATACCAGTACATGATGCCGATCAGAATGACCGCAATCACAATGCCTATGATGATTGCCATCTGAATATTGCGTGAGCTGATCATCAATGTATATTTGCTGACGTTCAGCGCCTTGTTTGCAGAGAATCCCATGATCGCCAGGTTGATCGACCATAGAGCAAACTGTGTCAGGATACCGGACAGGATCGCCGGGATGCCGAGTACCGTATGCAGAAGACCCGTGCATGTACCGGCTGCCATGCCGGCAATGAACGCTGTGCAGACAGCAGCGACAGGATTCCATCCGGCAAGGATCAGCATCACTGTTACAGCTCCGCCCGTCGTAAAGGTACCGTCAACGGAAAGGTCGGATACCTCCAGCAGGCGATAGGTGATGTACAGACCTAAAGCCATGATTCCCCAAATAATACCTTGTGCTATACCGGCCGGCATATTGCCCAGCAGATCACTGAATCTGAGCGCGCCTCTGGCCGCAATCATTACGTTCATATTTCCTCCAAGCAGCAGTTATTTATAGATAGAACAGGGGAGCATTCAGCTCCCCTGGGTTGACCGGATCAATTGTCGGATCACTCAATCGCAGTGTAGTCAGACGGGACTTCGATTCCGAGTTCTTTGCAGATCTCGGGATTGTATTTCTTTACAGGGTTCTGATAATACTCGATCGGCATCTTTGAAATGTCTTCGCCTTTCAGAACACGCACAGCCATAGCACCTGTAGCTCTTCCAAGTTCGTAGTAGTCAATGGAAAGTGATGCAATGCCGCATCCTTTGCAGAGGCCTTCTTCCCCGGCAATGATGGGAACGCCGGCAGGCAGGGCAACGTTGTTGATCGCTTCAGCGGAGGAAGCGGCCGTGTTGTCTGTCGGAATATAGAGCGCGTCATTTTCATTGCAGGCTGTAGCGGTAACATTCGCTACATCGTTGGAATCGGAGAATGTATAGATGGTAACAGTCTTGCCGAGTGTTTCCAGTGCTTTTTTGACTTCTTCAGCCTGATATACGGAGTTGGCTTCCGCAGAGCAGTAAAGAATACCGATGTTCTTTGCATCAGGCAGCAGTTCATCAAACATTTCAGCCTGCTGTCCCAGCGGCGCAAGATCAGATGTGCCGGAAACATTCGTTCCGACGGTTCCGCTGAAATCACTGATTCCAAGCGCAACGCCGTATTCGGTAATGGAAGTGCCCAGAACCGGAATGCTGTCAGTTGCAGATGCAGCAGCCTGAAGGGCAGGCGTAGCATTGGCAAGCATCAGATCGACTTTCTCACTGACGAACTGATTGACGATGACCGAACATGTTGCAGGATCGCCGGATGCATTCTGCTCATCGAATTCGACCTTGTCGCCGAACTCCTCAGTCAGCACATCCATAAATCCTTCTGTAGCCGCATCAAGTGCTACATGCTGAACAAGCTGGCATACGCCGACCAGATATGTATCGCTTTCTCCTCCTGAACTGTTATCGCTGCCTGAGGGGCTTCCCGATGAGCAGGCAGTCATGCTGACTGCAGCTGCCGCAGCAAGTATCATTGAGGTAATCTTCTTCATGTTTTCAACTCCTATATGTAAATTTTTCACGTTGTTTATTATATTTCAACTATAGAAAGGGGTCAATCGTTATCAGGTTTAATATTGCCTGTTATGCATTCTCGCGCATGAAATAAGAGAATAATTTTACATGCAGCAGCAGTTATTTTATCAAATCTGATTTATGTATAGAAATCACGGAGTATATTATGAAAATATACGCACTGAATATGCATTCTCAATTGCGTGATCTTCGTTTATGATATTTATGTGACAGAATCATCTGAATGAAAATAGTTACATTATATGAAAATATTACAGAGGTATCCTTATGGAACAGAATGAAGATATCAAAGTGACAAAACTGGTGAATAAAGTACCGAGAATCGGCAGGATCCTGTTCAGCTGGACATCGATCATAATTGTTCTGCTCATTATCGGCGTACTGGCGGTATTCTCGGTATTTCAGTGGTTTTACGACTGGCTTTCCACGATCACTGCCGGCATCTTTATATTTGATATACTCGTGATCATCTACCTTGTGAATTCAAAAATGGATTCCTCAGGCAAGATCACATGGCTGCTGATCATTTCCGCAATACCTGTGATCGGTGCGCTGCTTTATATGTATACAAGACTTGATTTCGGATTTATTTCCATCAAATCATATTTCCAGGATGAACGCACGGTCAGCAGGGATTATATCAATGAAGACAACTTTGCCAAGAAGGAACTGAAAAAGCTCGATTCTGATGCAGGGGGCACTGCAGCTTATGTCAGCAGCACCGGAAACTATCCGGTCTTCCAGAATACTTCGGTAAAGTATTATCCGCTTGGTGAATATAAATGGCAGGATATGCTGAAGGATCTGGAAAAGGCTCAGAAGTTCATCTTCCTGGAGTATTTCATCATCGGCGAAGGATTAATGTGGGGCAGCATCCTGCACATTCTGGCCGAAAAAGTGAAGGCCGGTGTTGAAGTCAGGGTCATGTATGACGGAACGTGTGAATTCACCACACTGCCGCACAATTATCCGGAACGTCTGAAGAAACTGGGGATCCAGTGCAAGATGTTCTCACCGCTGACGCCAATCCTGTCTACCAGCTACAATTACCGTGATCACCGCAAGATCCTTGTGATCGACAACCAGATCGCCTACAACGGAGGCGTCAATCTTGCGGATGAGTATATCAATCATATTGAACGGTTCGGGCACTGGAAGGATACTGCGATCAGACTGGAAGGCGATGCCGTGCAGAGCTTTACAATGATGTTCCTTGAAATGTGGAATCTGACGGAACATGAAGTAAAAGTTGCCGAATATATGAAAGTGAAGCCTGTTCCGGTCACATCTGACGGATATGTCATGCCGTACGCGGATACGCCGTTTGATGATTTCCGTACCGGTGAAAGCGTCTATATGGATCTTCTGTATCAGGCAGGCAGATACGTGCATATCATGACTCCGTATCTGATCCTTGATGATGAAATGGTCATGGCTTTGCGCACAGCAGCCCTGAAGGGCATCGATGTCAGGATCATTCTTCCCGGGATCCCCGATAAGAAGGTCGTCTATCAGCTGGCCAAGACATATTTCAGGATCCTGAAGAAAGCAGGCGTCAGGATCTATACATATACGCCCGGCTTTGTACATGCCAAGGTATTTGTTTCGGATGACATCAAGGCTGTTGTCGGAACGATCAATCTCGATTTCAGAAGTCTGTATCATCATTTTGAATGTGCGACTTATTTATACGGCTCCTCATGCATTGCCGATATCGAACAGGATTTCATGGAAACACTGGAAAAATGTCATGAAGTGACAGATGAAGAAGTGTACAGACAGAACCTGTTTGAGCGGGGCGTCGGAAGATTTGCGCGAATGGTTGCGCCGATGCTGTGATTTTTCTTTGTGTTCCTGCCAAATTGTGTTATCATAGCGGGGAAATCGCAGACGAAGGTTAGTAATGATCACGAGATCACTTCAGAGAAAGGGCGGCCGGTGAAAGCCCTGTGAGTCGGATCATGAAGCTGCTTCCGAGAGTGCCCAATCAGCACCGTTTCCCGCGTTACGGGGCAATTAAGAGCGTATCTTCAGCAGATACGAATCAGGATGGTACCGCGCACAAGCGTTCCTGTGATCATTTCACAGGAATTTTTTATTGGAGGAAAACAAAAATGAGTAACAAACAACTGACAGGAAACCAGGTCAGACAGATGTTCCTGGATTTCTTCAAAACCAAAGGCTGCATGGTCGAACCGGGCGCAAGTCTGATCCCTCATGATGATCCGACACTGCTGTGGATCAATGCCGGCGTATCCGCACTGAAAAAATACTTTGACGGAACGGAAAAGCCTGCCAGCAACCGTATCTGCAATGCACAGAAATCGATCCGTACGAATGATATTGAAAATGTCGGCAAGACAGCGAGACATCATACATTCTTCGAAATGCTCGGAAACTTCTCGATCGGCGACTATTTCAAGCAGGAAGCGATCCCCTGGGCATGGGAATTCCTGACAAGTCCGGAATGGATCGGATTTGATCCCAAGAGACTTTATGTCACGGTATATCCCGATGATGATGAAGCATATGATCTGTGGGTGAAGGTCGGAATGGATCCGACGCACATCAGAAAGACATATGACAATTTCTGGGAGATCGGTGAAGGCCCCGGCGGACCGGATACGGAACTGTATTATGACCGCGGAGAAAAATACGACCCGAAAGGCCTTGGTGAAAAGCTGTTCTTTGAGGATATTGAAAATGACAGATACATCGAAGTCTGGAACATCGTATTCTCACAGTATGACTGCCGTCCGGGTGAACTGGAACGCAGCCAGTACAAAGAACTGCCGCAGAAGAACATTGATACAGGCATGGGACTGGAACGTCTGGTATGCCTGATCCAGGACGGGGAAACAAACTTTGATACAGACCTTTTCCTGCCGATCATTCATGCGGCAGAGAAGTTCTCAAAGCATCCTTACAGCGATCCTGAATACAAGATGGCTTACCGTGTCATTGCCGACCATATCAGAACTGTCACATTCGCACTTGCGGATGGTGCTACGTTCTCCAATGAAGGAAGAGGCTATGTCTTGAGACGTGTTCTGAGAAGAGCCGTCAGATACGGCATCAAGCTGGAGATCAGCGGAAGCTTCATGTATAAGCTCGTTAAGGTCGTAGCGGACAATATGTATGACTATTATCCGTATCTGCAGGAGAAAGTCGCGCTGATCGAAAAACTTGTCAGAACAGAGGAAGAGTCATTCCATAAGACGCTTGTCAACGGTGAATCACTCCTTAAGGGCGAGCTGGAAGCACACGCTGATACAAAATGCCTGCCCGGAGCTGTTGTATTCAGACTGTACGATACATATGGATTCCCGAAGGAACTGACAGCTGAGATCGCTGAAGACAACGGATATACCGTTGATATGGAAGGCTTCGAAAAGGAAATGGCTGAGCAGAAGAGAAGGGCACGTGAATCGCGCGGTGACCAGCAGTCCATGGGCAAGCAGTCCAAGGATCTGATGGATTTTGAAGAAGAGAGCGTATTCACCGGCTATACAGACCGTGAATGCTTCAGTGAAGTCATCGGACTCTTCAAGGACGGCGTGAAAGTCGAATTCCTGGAAGGTGAAGGCGACGTCATCCTGAAGGAAACATGCTTCTATGCTGAGTCCGGCGGACAGTGCGCAGATACAGGTACGCTGTGGAACGATACATTCTCATGCACAGTCACAGATGTTCAGAAAGCACCGCACAAGCAGCCGATGCATCATATCGAGCATGTCGAAGGTACACTGAGTGTCGGCGACAAGGTACATGGCAGATATGACTTTGAAGCACGTGAGCGTACAAGAGCGAACCATTCTTCACTGCACCTGCTGCAATCTGCACTGAGAAAAGTGCTTGGCTCGCATGTAGCACAGGCCGGTTCATACAACTGCCCTGATTATGCAAGATTTGACTTCACGCATTATGAAAAGGTCAGCGAAGAACAGCTGAAGGAAGTTGAGCGTCTTGTCAACGAAATGATCCAGGCAAATGCAAAAGTCACAACGGAAGTCATGAGTCTGGAAGACGCCAAGAATACAGGAGCGATCGCACTGTTTGATGAAAAATACGGTGACAGCGTCAGAGTCGTTTCCATGGGTGATTTCTCCAAGGAATTCTGCGGCGGCACGCATGTCAGCGAACTGAGCCAGCTGGGCGTATACAAGATCGTTTCCGAGGAATCGATCGGTTCCGGCATCCGCCGTATCACCAGCAAGACGCAGATGGCAGCATATAACGACTTCAAGCATGAAGAAGAATATCTGATCGAGACAGCACGTATGCTGAAGGTTCAGAACTGGCAGCTTCTGAAAGAACGCATTCAGTCTCTTGTGGAAGAAAATGCAGCTCTGAAGCGTGAAAACAATGAAGCGAAGCAGAAAGCAATGACAGCTTCCGCTGACAGCGCGCTGAACAAGGCAGAAACACTGAACGGCACAAAAGCGCTCTTCATGGAGACTGAGGGCATGGATCCGACAGCACTGAAGAATTACGCTGATATGCTGAGAAACAGACTTGACGGAATCGTTTTCCTGACAAACAAAGACGGCGATAAGATCACGTTTGTCTGCGCAGCCAACAAGGCATCCATTGCCAAGGGCCTGAAGGCAGGCGATCTTGTGCGCAAAGCTGCCGAGATCACCGGCGGCAAGGGCGGCGGACGTCCTGATATGGCACAGGCCGGCGGCAGAGATGCAGGAGCACTGCCTGAAGCTTTGAATGCGGTTAAGGAACTGATCGCAAAAGCGTAAGTACCATGATTAAAACGAAAGGGCGGTAATTTTAAGAATTGCCGTCCTTTTGTGTAAGTTTTTTCATATACTTTTCAGGCTGTTTGTTCTAAAATGATTTCAAAGGAGCGTATCGATTATGGCAGTGAATGATATTTCGCCTACAGTTAGTTTTAATGCAGATGAAGTAAGGCGACAGAACATCTGCAAGGTTCTTCAGCTTGTGGAAGAGGCACTTGATGAGCGCGGCTACAACGCGATCAACCAGCTGGCCGGTTATCTGATCTCAAATGATCCGGCTTATATTTCAAGTCATAAAAATGCCCGCGGCATTATCCAGTCTGTCGAACGTCATGAGATCATCGAAGAGCTGGTACGTTTCTATCTGGAGGAACACCAGTAAATGCTGATGCGCGTCATGGGTCTTGATCTCGGTACGGTTACGTGCGGGATCGCTTTAAGTGACCCGATGGGCATTGTTGCCAGGGCAGTGGAAACTGTTCGTTTTGACAGTGAAGACTATGAAATGGCTCTGGATAAGGTAACTGAGGTTATCAAGCGTGAACAGCCCGGGAAGATCGTACTCGGATATCCGAAGCATATGAACGGTGATATCGGGATCCGTGCACAGGCGTCTGAACAGTTCAAAGCGATGCTTGAGGAACGTACGGGGCTGGATGTGGAACTCTGGGATGAACGATTGACGACAGCTGCGGCTGAGCGGATCCTCATCCAGGCAGATGTTTCACGAAAAAAAAGAAAAAAGATCATAGACCAGATGGCGGCAGTACAGATACTGCAGAGCTGGCTGGATGCACACAGTTAAAGGCGTGATTATTTCCGCCTTTTGTTATGAGGTAAGAGTATGGATGAAACACAGCTGACGATCATTGATGATAACGGACAGGAATATGTCATGCAGATCCTTCTGACATTCGATGATGACAAAAACAATCACTTTGTTCTTGTTTACGATCCCGAAGATGAAGAAGGAAATGTTTACGCATATCTGTACGACGAAGAGGGAAACCTGAATGAGGTAGAAGATCCCGATATGGTAGAGATGTGCGCGGAAGTGCTGAGCGCATTTGAAGAGGAAGAAGAACCTGATGGCAAAGCATAAGAGACGCACGCTCAAAGTCGGAAGAGTACTTCTTTTACTGCTGATCGTGCTTCTTGCGGTATGCGGTATTCTCTTCCGAAACTATAAAAAGGCATTGAAGCCTGCGCAGGAGCTCGGTGAGAATGTTGTATTCACTGTGAATCAGGGGGATACAGTCAGAACCGTCGCCGCAAATCTGGAAAAAGCAGGATTGATCAATGATGCCGGATACAGCTATCTGTATGTCCGTATGAATGAACTGACCGATGTCAAAGCAGGTGATTATCTGCTGGATCCCGCATGGGATACTGATCAGATCTTCCGGACACTGAATGACCCGAAGGCTGCGATCGTGGATGAAGCGATCGTTACGATCATTGAGGGCGACTGGGCAAAGCATATCGCACAGAAGATCGGTGAGCAGACCAAAGTTACTGCAGATGAACTGCTGAAGCTCTGGAATGATGAATCCTATGTCAGATCCCTGATGGACCGTTATCCGTTCCTGACGGAAGACATGTTTGACGATGATGTCAGGATCCTGCTGGAAGGCTACCTGGCTCCCAATACATATCGTTTCTTCAGGGATACAACTGCTGAAGAGGTAACGGAAAAGATATTGGATGAATCTCTGAATGTTTATAACAAGTATGCTGATCAGATGAAGAAGTCCGATCTGAATATCCATGAGCTTTATACGCTGGCATCCATCATCCAGTATGAATCGGGACTGCCGGAGGATATGAAGAAGATCGCCGGCGTATTCTACAACCGAATGAAAACGGATATGCCGCTGCAGTCAAGCGTAACGGTATGCTATGCACTGGATATCACACAGGATGATAACTGGCAGGCATGTGAAATGAACCCGACATTTGATTCCCCGTACAACACATATATGTATGGAGGACTTCCTCCCGGACCGATCGAGAATCCCGGCTCGGAAGCGATCAATGCTGTACTGAATCCTGCCAAGCATGATTACTATTTCTTCATGGCTGATGTATACGGAGACGGTACCGTCTATTATGCGAAGACATTGGAGGAACATGAAGCCAATGTCGATAAGTATCTGAGATGATATTGAGTACACAGGCCTATCTGATCAAAGACGGAAAATGGCTGATGCTGCTGAGAAACAAGAAGCAGAATGATGTCAATGAAGGCAAATGGATCGGAGTCGGCGGTAAATTTGAGCCTGGTGAAACGGCTGAGCAGTGCGTAAAGCGTGAGATCCGTGAAGAGACCGGTTATGAAGCAGGACGGCTGGAATATGCCGGGATGCTTGACTTCATCTACGAGGGCGTTGAAAGCGAACGGATCTGGGTCTATACATGCAGTGATTTCAGCGGCAGCCAGACAGAGTGTACGGAAGGTACGCTCAGGTGGATCGAAGAATCAAAGATCATGGACCTGAATCTGTGGGAAGGCGACAGGATCTATCTCAGACAGATGCTGGAACATCAGGAAGGGCAGTTTCATCTTCGTCTGACCTATAATTCTGAAGGTCAGCTGACAGAAGCACTGAATATATAAACGGAGGTTGGCATGGAAAAGCCTATTATTATCGGTATTGCCGGAGGCAGTGCTTCCGGGAAAACTACGATCGCAAGAAGGATACAGGAAACATTCGCCGATCGGAAGTCCGTTCTGATCATCCGACAGGATGACTATTATAAAGATCAGTCAGACAAGCCGATGGAAGAACGCATCAAAACAAATTACGATCATCCGTTTGCATTTGACAATGATCTGCTCATGTCTCATCTGTCGGAACTGCTTGCCGGCAGAACGATCCGCAAGCCGACCTATGATTTCGTAAATCATACGAGAAGTGATATTACGGAATTGTGCCATCCGGCAGATGTGATCGTTCTGGAAGGCCTGTTTGTTCTGGAAGATGAACGTCTTCGTGAATATGAGTCGATCAAGATCTTTGTGGATACAGCTGCAGACATCCGTTTCATCAGACGTCTGCTGAGAGATGTGAATGAACGCGGAAGAACAGTTGATTCCGTTGTCAACCAGTATGTGAGTACCGTGCGTGTGATGCATGATCAGTTCATTGAACCGAGCAAGCGCTATGCGGATCTCATCATCCCTGAAGGCGGTTCAAATCAGGTGGCGATCGATCTGCTGGTAACAAAAATCAGTAGCATCATACATCACACAATGTTATAATGTTCGGGCAAAAAAGGAGTTAAAACATGGCAGAAGAGAAAATTTATGTAACCGAAGAAGGTTTGAAAAAACTGCAGGATGAATATGAGCATCTTGTCCACGTTGTCAGAGAAGAAGTCAAGGCAGAACTGAAGGAAGCACGTGCACTCGGTGACCTTTCCGAAAATGCTGACTATGATGCTGCCAGAGATATGCAGGCTCAGGTTGAATCAAGGATCCTTCAGCTTGAGAATATGCTTCAGCATTATGAACTGATCGATACGACAAAGAGCGGTTCAAAGACTGTACATATCGGTTCGGAAGTAACGCTGCGGTTCCTCGATACAAAAGAAGAACAGACATTCCGCATTGTCGGTTCCACAGAAGCTGATCCGCTGAACGGCAAGCTTTCCAACGAAACAGCGCTTGCCCAGGCAATTCTGGATAAGTCAGTCGGCAGTGTCGTTGAGATCCCGGCAAAAGTCAGCTATGAAGTTGAGATCCTCGATCTGAAATAAGCGGAAACGATCTGAATATTGCGTAAATAATAAGCAGGAGGTTTATACCATGAAACCACTGCTTATTTTTATGATCCTTCTGTTTACGGCAGGCTGGGCAGGTATCCGGCCGTATCATATCTATGATCTGAAAAAGGATACGATACGAATCACAGTCAATGGTGAAGTGGAAACACCCGGAGAAATGGAACTGCCGCTGTATTCAAGCATCGGTGATGCGCTGGAAGAAGCCGGTCTGACGGATGAAGCCGATACACGGGCATTGAATCCCCAGATGATCCTGAAGGACCATGACGTGCTGAATGTTCCGGGCAGAAATGATTCGGAACTGCAGAAAATATCGATCAATACTGCATCACTGGAACAGCTGTGCATTCTGCCTGGGATCGGTCCCGGTACTGCACAGAAGATCATTGATTACAGGGAAGCGAACGGTCTGTTCCGCACGATCGATGAACTGACGAATGTAAAGGGGATCGGACCGGCAAAACTGGACAAGATCAGGGATCTGATCATTCTGTGAAAACGATCAAAGAACACAGTTTGCTGGCGGCACTGATCGTGTTTGTATTTCTGGTATTCTGCCGCGATTTTCCCGGAATTGCCGCTGTTCTGCTTGGATGTGTGTGGTATGAGCGTACACATAACAGTTCGTTTGTGTTAATAACGCTGTTATTGTGCATATTGGCTGTACCTGTATGGAATAAAGAGCTGCCGCAGATCAATTCCGGCAGAGTAATTGAAGTACACAGTTCCTATGCAGTCGTCAGAAACGGACGCACGAAGGTACTGCTCTATACCGAACAGCAGCCATTGCTGGATTCGACTGTTTCCTTCAGCGGTGAATTCAGGGAGATCTCTTCGCAGATCAGTTTTTACGGATTTGACTTTGCTGAATACTGTGCTGAGCGCGGCGTGTACTGGTATGTGGTCTGTGATCCGGATGAACTGAATAAAACACACAGTATGCGAGGCTGGCTCCAGAAACGCATCCGTTCTATGGATGAACAGAACAAAGCGGTGCTGAACCGGATCATCTTCGGCATACGCTCAGATGACGATGGTCTGGAAGGCTGGCTGAATGATACGGGATTTTCACTGTCGGGCATGATCGCATTCATCGATATCGTTCTGAAAAAGATATGCTATCCGGATCAGCGGAAAAAGATCATACGTACCGTGACGCTGGCAGCAGGACTGATCTTTCATTTTCCTGTCATTCTGACTGTCAGGATCGTCTTTGATCTTGTTTGCAGCGGACACGGCAGAGATGATCAGAGGCTGGGCACGGCTTTGCTGGTGATCCTGGTACTGAAGCCGTATGCCGCCGGATCTGCTTCTTTCCTGTTTCCTGTCATGTTCCGGC
>CAMOPG010000017.1:0-26679 GCA_946622165.1 uncultured Erysipelotrichaceae bacterium | reverse complement strand
AGAATCCCTGCCGAACAGCAGCAGGCAGATTATTGATGCGGCTGCACCGATCCATGCGCTGATATGACTCTTTTCCTTCAGAAGCTGATTGAGAAGGATCACAGTAAACATGGATGTCATGACGAAATCCAGACCTTCCGTATTGAATCGGATGATCTGTCCGAGAAGTCCTCCGGCTGTGCATCCGGTCATCCAGTAGATGTGATCCAGTCTTGAAACACATTCCCAGAAGCTGTATCTGTCGATGCCTTCCGGTATATCCGCGGAACAGTTGATCGAGAATGTTTCGTCTGTCAGCGTATAGATCAAATACCATTTGCGATGTCCGGCTCCTTTGTATTTTTCAAGCATTGCAAGACCGTAGAACAGGTGTCTTGCCTGCACCATGACTGCTACAAGGAATGTCTGCAGAAGATTGAACGGTCCCGCCAGCATGGATACTGTGAGGAATTCCAGGGAACCGCCGTATATGACGATTGAGGTCAGTGTCGGATACCAAAAAGGATTGCCGGCGGATGTCATAAAGACGCCGTAGGCAATTCCCAGGAAAATATATCCGGTCATGACCGGGATCGTATGCGGAAAAGCTGCTTTCAATGTATCAAGAGACTCTTTGTTCATGAACCACATCTTACTATCTGCGGTTCCTGATGACAATCATTTTACTCATTGAGCAGTTTGATGAGATACGGGATTGCCTGTTCGAAATTGACGCCGTATGTATTATGATCCTTTTCTGCCAGTGTGAGACGGATCGACTCTGCCACAAACAGGCATGCGATCTTCATTGCGTTATCCAGGCTCTTGCCGATCGTCAGCGCTCCGCACAGTGTGCCTGCCCAGAGATCACCTGTACCATGGAAATGTTCCGGCTGTTCATCGGTGAAGAATGTATGATACTCATCATTGACGCTGTCGTATGCATAAGCGCCTGTTTTTCCTTTTTCCAGACTGATGCCTGTCAGGATCGCTGTTTTGGCGCCGAGTGCGCAGAGTTCCTTCAGTTCCTCTCTGACATATGCTTCATCGTAATTGTCACCGCAGTATTCTTTTCTCAGCATGAAAGATGCTTCGGTCAGGTTCGGGCAGATATAGTCTGCCTTTCCGCAGAGCTTTGCCATTTGATCCGCAAATTTCTGATCGAACCCGTAATAAAGTTTTCCGTTGTCTGCCATGGCAGGATCAACAAGGATAAAACCGTCCTTGCCGAAACGCTCAAACAGTTCGGAAGCGATGTCCAGCTGCTCGAATGAACCGAGATAGCCTGTATAGATCCCGTCAAAACGGAACTGTTCTTTTTCCCAATGGTCCATGATCGGACGGATCTCTTTTGTCAGATCACAAAATGTAAAGCCTTGAAACATAGTGTGTGTGGACAGTACCGCCGTGGGGATCAGTGCTGTTTCAACACCCATTGCACTGATGACCGGGAAAGCTGCGGTTATGGAGCATTTTCCCACACAGGAGATATCCTGCATCGTAACTACTTTTTTCATATCATTACCTCCGGGTATATATTAATATGCTGAATTAAAATTACAAGTCTCCTGCATCCCCGGAGTGATGCCTTCGTGTATAATGAAAAGACAGGAGTCATACCTATGGAACACAGACAATACAAAGAACTGTACGCTGCAGGAGGCTGCTTCTGGGGCACAGAACGTGTCTTTCAGTCTCTGAACGGAGTGACCGAAACAACCGTCGGATATGCCAACGGGCATACAGAGCACCCGACCTACAGGCAGGTGTGCACAGATACGACCGGGCACAGAGAAACAGTCAGGATCATATATGATCCGCAGATCATTTCCCTGGAAAAACTCCTGAAGGCTTTCTTCATCTGTGTTGATACTTCCGTGGCCAACCGTCAGGGTGCGGATATCGGAAGCCAGTATCAGACAGGGATCTACTACACGGATGAGGAAACAGGAAAAGCAGTCAGGGCATATTTTGAAGAAGAGAAGAAACGCCACAGTATTTTTCTTGTGGAATGCGGACCGCTGAAAAGCTTTTATGATGCGGAGGAATACCATCAGGACTATCTGATCAAGAATCCTGCAGGATACTGTCACATTACACGCGAAGAATACGAGGCGGTCAGAAAACTGAATGACGAAGTATAGAGGGTATTATGAAGATCACATTACATGCAGCAAACAATTTTGACAAAGTTATTGAACGAGAGACCCCGTGCAGCATTGAAGAGATCGTAAACAGTCTGCAGGGTGAATTTCCTTATGAGATCCTTTTGTGCAGGATAGACGGAAGACCGGCATCACTGAATACCGTCCCTGATCATGACTGCACAGTCGATCTGCTTGATCTGAGAAGCGCTGCCGGAAATATGGCTTACCAGATATCGCTCACATTCCTGTACATCAAGGCAGTTCATGACGTGCTCGGCACGAATACGCGCGTCGTCATATCCAATTCCCTCAGCAAGGGTCTGTTTACACAGATCCGTGCGGGAGGCATTGATGACACGACCGCCGGAAAGATCGCTTCCCGCATGAACGCACTGATCCGTGCGGATGCGCCGTTCACCGGGAAACGGGTGAACAGGAATGAACTCGAAGATTTCCTGAGCAGATACGGAAGAAAGGATCAGACCGATCTTTTGAAAAGCTCACCGGATCTCAAAGAAGCGTATCTGTATACGCTCGACGGGGAAACGGAAGTGTTTTATCACCTCCTGGTGCCTTCAGCCGGTTACCTGAAGTGGTTTGAGGTCAGACGCTACAAGAACGGTATGCTGCTGAGGTTCCCGCATCAGTCCAGACCGGATATGGTCCTGCCTTTTGAGGAACAGAAACAGCTCTATGATGCATTCTCGGATGCGTATCATTGGGATAAGATCATGCGCGTGGAATATGCGGCAGATCTGAATAAGCTGATCAACCGCAATGATTACAGTGATCTGGTGCTGCTGTCCGAAGCTCTGCATGAAAAAAAGATCGCTGAGATCGCGGAAGAGATCAAGCGGTTAGGCAAACGCATCGTCCTGGTGGCAGGTCCATCTTCTTCCGGCAAAACATCATTCGCAAAGCGTCTGTGCATCCAGCTGAGAGTCAGCGGACTGCGCCCTCTGTATATGGGAACGGATGACTATTTTCTGGAACGCTGGGAAACACCGCTGCTGGAAAACGGTGAAAAGGACTATGAAAGCATCCGTGCAATGGACATCAACCTGTTTACAAAGCAGATGAATGATCTGCTGAGCGGAAAAAAGGTTGATCTTCCCGAGTTTGACTTTATTACCGGTACCAAGACATTCGGCAAGCGGTTTGAATCACTTGAGCCCGGTCAGCCTGTCGTTTTGGAAGGCATTCACAGCCTGAATCCCGCACTGACAAACGGGATCGCGGATGAGCTGAAATACAGGATCTATATCAGTCCTCTGACACAGCTGAATATCGATGAGCATAACCGTGTGCCGACAACAGATGGCAGACTTCTGAGAAGAATGGTGCGCGATTACCAGTTCCGCGGCTACAACGCCCAGCACACGATCCATGCATGGCCTTCTGTCAGAGCCGGAGAGGAACAGAATGTATTCCCTTATGACATCAATGCGGATATCTTCTTCAATTCACACTGCCTGTATGAACTGACAGCGCTGAAAAAATATGCGAAGCCTTTGCTGGAGCAGATCACTCCGGACGAGGAAGAATATATGGAAGCACGGAGACTGCTTGACTTCCTTGCCTGCTTCAGCGAAATGCCGGATGATTCCATCATTCCGAACAATTCCCTGATCAGGGAGTTTATCGGCGGAAGTGTTCTGATGTAAAAAAATATGCTGTTCAGGAACTGATCCTGTTCAGCATATTTTGTATATGTTCCCTCAGAAGCCGGTACAGCAGGTATCCGATCATCGTACCGATCGTGTTTGTGATCAGGTCTGTAATGTCAGCTGCCCTGTAAGGATTGAGAAACGGCTGTATGCATTCAATGGTGAGACTTGTCAGAAAGCCTGCCGATATGATCGCCATCGGACTGCGCTGTATGATCAGCGGCAGGAGGAAACCGAACGGGATCATCATCAGGATGTTCAGGATGATGTCTGTTTCCGCGTTCAGATGCCCTTCAGCAATATCGATGAACGGTGACAGGTTGATCGTGCCTGCAGGCAGCAGATAGAAATTCGGGATCGAAGCCAGAATAGGCATCAGGGTAAAGTACATCACCATGCAGAGATAGCAGTAAAAAACAGTGCGCAGGAACAGGCGCAGTGTGCCCATTTCCTTCCACTTTCTGAAGAATACGATAAAGTATACAAATACCAGAACGACAAAGTCCGGCAGACATGCAATTCCCCGGATCATTGTATGCTCCGATCTATCGCAGCTTTGTTGTACATCCATAAAATCGTAACATGACGTCTTAAAGAAAAAAAGACTGAAAAAACTCATAGCAGAGTGCCGATGAGGTAAAATGGAGACTATGAAGAAACTGTTTGCTGTCTTATCAGCTGTATTGTTCTGCATATCGCTGCAGGTGCACGCGCAGGATGATCCCGGCATGTTCCATCTGATGGATCCGGGGAGTCTTTTTTATGACGCATCATCTGAATACGATGTTCCGGATCACCTGACTGTCTGGAAGAATGACACGCTCCTGCTGAAAGCGGTATTTCATGCGGATCATGACGGTCAGCTGACATTGTCCTGCGGTCAGGATACGCATGCTGTATTTCTGGAAACAGTCAGTGCCTCCATCGGGATCGGAAGCGATCCCGGCATACCGCATTATGATGTTCCGGACCGGATCGGTGATCAGACGCATCATGCTGTGCAGGGCGAAACGGTATATGTGCTGATCGAGATCACAGCATCCCAAAATACCGGAGCAGGACTGAAGGAAACATCTGTTGTGCTGTCGGACGGCATCAAAGAATATCCTTTGCCCATCACATATGAAGTGATTGACCGTGTGCTGCCCGAGCCGGCACTGACCGTGGAATTCTGGCAGTATCCGAATGCATCGCTCAGATGGTATGACATGCTGGAAGGCGAGGAGCCGTTCAGCAGGAAACATCAGTCTGTTCTGGGCAGACAGCTGGATGCGTATGCACAGCTTGGCATGAAGAATATTACAGTCACAGTCACGGATGAACCGTGGGGTCATCAGGTATATGACCAGTATCCTTCCATGGTGAAGTGGAAACATGATCAGGATGGATATCTGTTCTTCGATTATACGGAGATGGATCAGTGGATCAGCCTCTGCATGGAACACGGAGTCGACGGCTATATTGACTGCTTCGGCATCCTGCCGTTTACCGGCAGATGGCAGATCACGGAACATGACGGCAGTGTGACGGAGGTCAGCCCTGAGATCGGCAGCTATGAATGGACGGATCTCTGGTCGACATTCCTGTACAGCTTCACGGACCATATGGAAGAAAAAGGCTGGATCGATCAGACGTATATCATGATCGATGAGCGTCCTGTAGAGGAAATGAAAGCAGCGGTCGGCCTGGTGCAGGAGATCTGCGGTGACCGTCTGAAGTTTCATGCGGCATTGGCAGAGATCACGGAAGACAGTTTCTATGATGTGTTTGACAGACTGGCGGTATCGATCGCGTCATTCTCAGGGAAAGAAGATATGATGCGGCGCATCATCGCGCACAGAAAAGAACTGGGTCTTACGACACAGATGTATAACTGCTCAACCAATTATCCGAATGTATTTGCATTATCTGAACCTGATGAATCGCTCTGGACAATGGAATATCTTGCCGGCATGGGATTTGACGGATATCTCAGATGGGCAATGGATGCCTGGCCGCAGGATCCTTATGCCAGCTTTGATTTTGACCGCTTTGAAGCGGGAGATACGATGCTCGTATATCCGGATGAACATGACAGTACGGATCCTGAGATCACCCAGTCTTACAGGCTGAAGATGATCGGACAAGGAATCAGAAATGTCACCAAGCTGCAGGCGCTGGACAGCCCGGATATCCTGTCTGTGATGTACCGGGGCAACGGGAAAGAAAACAGGTACGGTGCAGTCTATGCGAAGGGTCAGAGTGTAAAAGCACTGACTTCGCTGGAAGCAGACCGCATTGAGCAGATGATCCGATGCATGGAAGATGCAGCATCAGGCATACAGGCACCTGACATGGATTTGCACAGATCATGTATTGCCTATCTGGGGCTGAATCCCTCCTGGGATGGCGCCTATCTTGGACTGAACAGATGCCTGGCAATGATGAATGCGGCGTGTTTTGCAGCGGATCTGGTGATTCTTGCTGTGATGTTTATGCAACATGCAGGTAAAATAAAGAAAATGGCAGTGTGTTTGATCGCGCTGGCATCTGCGGCATGTATTCTGCTGAGCTTTGGCAGTACAGCCGTTCTGATCGACAGGTTTACTGTCATGATGATGACAGGAACGATAGTATGTGCCGTGATTGCCATGATTGGCAGCAGACGGCAGGGAGAATCAAAAGATGAAGCGTAAATTTGGAAGTGTAATTTCAGCAGTGATCGCTGCCTTCATGACAGCTGTGATATTTGCACTGCTGATGCTGGTGATGAAGATCTATCCGTTCGGTGACCATACATTGCTGTATGGGGAAGGCAAACAGCTGATCAGCCTGTACGGAAGTATCTTTGACATTGTCAAACACCCTGACCGGCTGCTGTATGCATGGAATGCCGCAATGGGCACGGAAATGCTGGAAGTATCGGCGGCATATCTGTTCTCGCCGCTGAACTATCTGCTGCTGTTGTTCAAGGACAACATCCTGCTTGGTTTCCATGTGATCGCAGGTCTGCGTCTGTCGCTTGCGGCTTTCACTTTCTGCATCTGGCTGAACCGGAAGGAAGGCCTGCATGTCTTTTCAAGAGCGATGCTCGGGACTGCATACGCATATACCGGATTTACGATCACCTACCTGACCAATACATCCATGATCGACGGTGCGGTGATCCTGCCGATGCTGGCATTGGGTGTTGCACGCATCTATGAAGGAAAGGGCGTGCTGGTATATGTCCTTTCCATGGTCGCAGCCATTCTGACCGGATACAGACTGATCGCAATGTTCACGCTGGCATCCGTGCTGCTCTACTTCAAGGGCATTCTTGATGAACCGGGCGGCGTGAAACGCCTGAAGCGTACATTCATGCCGTGGTTTATCGGTTCGGTCCTTGCCGGACTGCTGTGCGCCTTTGTGCTGATACCGATCTATGTTTCCACACATCACGGCTATGTGCTGAAAATGCCTGAGTTTACGATTCTGAACGGCGATCCGGCAGATCTGCTGTCTGCCCTGATGACGGGCAACCTGCTGAAAACAGGGATCCCGCCGATTTTCATCGGGATCGTTCCGCTTGTTCTGGCTGCTTCATGGTTCTTCGACAAGGAGATCACACTGCGCCACAAGGCAGTGATGCTGGTTGTGCTTGGTATCTCTCTTGCGTCATTGTGGATCCCGATCCCGTATCTGTTCAGGGATTCTGTCAATGTGGCTGCATTTGATATGAGATGCACATGCCTGGCTGTATTTATCCTGATGGACCTTGCGGCAGAAAGCAGGGGAAGTCTCCACAGCATGACGACAGCCGGATATATCCTGACAGGCATCCTGTGTGCTGCTTTGCTTGCCGGCTACGCGGTACTGCGTCAGGGTGAACTTGTCCTCTGGGCGGTCATCGTGGACGGTCTCTTGATGGCTGCGGCGGTTGTGCTCTGCTGGCTGATCGGGACGAAAGGGAACAGGATCGCTGCGGCAGCTCTGATCGCGCTGGCAATCGGCAATTCCGCGGAAAACAGCTGGCTTTCACTGCATGAAGGCGTGAAGGAAGTGTCAGCCGCACAGTTCTATGATGTTTATGACAAAGCGGCAGGTACTGCTGCACAGCTCAGCAATGACTCACTGGAACGCACTGCCACAACATTTGCCTGGGGCAGGGAAGACGGCTTCCTGTATGAACTGAACAGCACGGACGGCTATCTGCAGTACAGACCGGCTGAAGGCCCTGCATTTGCCTGGAAGATGGGCGTTGCCTGGGACAATGAACACAGCAGCTATGCGGAAAACGCCGGCAATATCTCCGAATCAGCGGATGGCCTGATGTCTGTGAAATATGTCCTCAGCAAAGAAGACCTGACAAATAAGTCATATACAAAGTCAGGCAGCTACTCCGGCATCAGCATTTACCAGAATCCGTTCTGGACAGGTACAGTCACTGCTGTGGAGGAACTGCCGAAGGCTGGAACCAATACGTTTGAAACACAGAATCTGATCTGGAAGAGCCTGTCCGGAGAAGATGATGATGTATATACGGATGCCGGAGCCGTACTGAAGAAGAAAGGAACCGGCGTCACATTCAGTATCAAGGGTGATAATCAGCCGCTGTATATGGAAGTGCCTGCGGGCAATGCGGAGATCACGGTCAAACTTGATAAGACTGAGCAGGTCATTGAACATACTGCATCAGTGTGTGTTTATTATCTTGGCAGACCTTCTTCAGGCAAAACAGTCACTGTCACGATCGTGCCCGAAAACGGGGATGACGCGGATTACAGCAAAACCGTGGTGTATGCCGAGAATCTGGCAGTATTGAGAAGACTTTCCGGCAGTGCACAGAAGCGTGCCGTTGCCATCAAGCAGGTATCACCTGCGCATCTGCACGGGGAAGGTTCGATCGCTTCAGGCAGCGGTTATATTCACACAAGCATTCCTTATTCGGCAGGCTGGAATATCACTGTTGACGGCAGAACGGCGATCGCGTTCTCCGATGTCAACGGCATGATGTGCTTCGGCATCACGGAAGGCAGCCATGTCATTGATATGGTCTACAGACCGACAGGATTTACCGTCGGCATGATTATTTCAGCGATCGCAGTCATTCTGCTCATCGCCTATATGTTCGCTCTGGGAAGCAGGATCCGCCGCTATAAGAAGCAGGATAAGGAAGAAGCTGAAGAAGCGAAGAGAAGAGCGGAAGAAGAAGCTCA
This sequence comes from uncultured Erysipelotrichaceae bacterium, assembly GCA_946622165.1. Lineage (GTDB taxonomy): Bacteria > Bacillota_I > Bacilli_A > Erysipelotrichales > Erysipelotrichaceae > Bulleidia. The sequence goes on along the minus strand of CAMOPG010000017.1, from coordinate 17,709 downwards.
GAGGGCTGCTGAGGAAGAAGCCAGAAGAGTTGAAGAAGCGGCTAGAAGAGCTGAGGAAGAAGCTGCACATACAGCTGATGAAAGCGCGTATTCTGATGAAGAAACAGTAAAGGCAGACGACATCGTCATTCCGGATGTGCCTGCAGTGAAGGAAGCTGAAGAGATCAGCCCTGATCTGCCTGAACCGGATGAGGAGAAACCTCCTCTGAGCGAGGAATGATATTGCTTTTCAAACCGCACCGGTTAGTTTACAATGGCGTAACGGAGGTCAAATATGTACAATGACTGGCTGACAATCGGAAGGTTTACGATCCATGGCTATGGCGTCATGATCGCGATAGGAATCCTGTTCGGCTTCACATATGCTGAACGGCAGGCAAAGAAACATGGTCTGAATTCGGACTATGCGGACAATCTCATCTTTATTGCCATCGGCTTCGGTTATGTATGCGCGAAGCTGACATATGTGCTGGTGAACTGGCAGCAGTTCCTCAGCGATCCCAAAGCAGTGCTTGGTTCCGGCGGATGGGTGGTATACGGCGGCATTCTGGGAGGGATCCTGGCGGCATACATTTACTGCCGTATCAGGAAACTGAACTTCAAGAGCTACTTTGATCTGATGATGCCGGGACTGTCTCTTGCACAGGCGTTCGGAAGGATCGGATGCTTCTTTGCGGGATGCTGCTACGGAATCGAAACACACAGTCACTTCGGCGTGACATTTCCGGCTCATTCACTGGCTCCGTCCGGTGTCCCTCTGGTACCGACGCAGCTGCTTTCAGCACTTGGTGATCTCATCATCTTCCTTGTGCTGCACCGCATGTATGAGAATGAGAAAACAAGAAAGTATACAGGTGCCGGATATCTGGTACTCTACAGCATGGGAAGATTCCTGATCGAATTCCTGCGCGGGGATGTTGAGCGCGGACACATCGGGATCCTCTCGACATCACAGTTTATTTCGGTATTCATGATGCTTGCAGGAGTGATCCTGATCATGAAACTCCGCAGTACGCACAACGGAAACACATCGAATATGGTAGAATGAGTGGAAAGGTGGACTTGACTTATGAAAATCGGAATTGCGAATGATCATACAGCTGTGGAAATGAAGAAAGAAGTCACAGCATATCTGGAATCACTTGGACATGAAGTCATCAACTTCGGCACGGACAGTACGGAAAGCACGGATTATCCCATCTGGGGTGAGAAAGTAGCGAATGCTGTCGCTTCCGGAGAAGTGGAAAAAGGAATTGCCATCTGCGGAACAGGTCTGGGTATTTCCCTGGCATGCAACAAGGTGCACGGGATCCGTGCAGCTGTATGCTCGGAGCCTTATACTGCGAAATACGGACGTCTGCACAATGACTGCAATATCCTGTGCTTCGGCGCGAGAGTGATCGGCATTGAAATGGCAAAGATGATGCTGGACGCATTCCTGACGACGGAATTTGAAGGCGGAAGACATCAGCGCAGAGTTGATGAGATCATGGATATTGAAAGAAGGAACTCCGGTAAATAAGTATGAAGCGTGCTGGTAAAATACTGATACCGCTCGTTGTCCTACTGTTTGCCTTATACTGGATGCCCTTCATCACCGTCAATATCAATGAAGGCGGTGCTGAATATCGTGTGCCGTTTGCGTCTTCCCTGGAAAGTGCCGGGGACGGCAGGGTCACGTTCACCAGTCTGCGCAGCGCATATGCTCTGAAGAAGGATGCGGCCAACGCAATGATGGCCTATGGTGAAACTGCCTGCTATGGCAAAACGTATTACTATGATGAAGCAAATGACATCTCATATTACGGCTATGAAACCGAGTCCGGTATTCCCAGCCGGCTGACCTATCTGTATGAAGACGGGTTTGTATGCGACGGATGGACGGACGACGATGAGATCGCATGGCCGTATGGAGATCCTGCGGATGCGGATATCAATATCGATGTACAGAAAGCGATCGATCAGGAACATCCCTGGTTTGTGATCGTGGACGGAAAACCGCAGAACCTGTATCTCTACAATGAATTCTCCAGGATGTTCAAGCAGGGCGTATGCTGTTATTTCCGGACAATGATCGTTGAAGGAAATGAACGTTCATTGATCGATATCCAGCTGCTGACGCCTGATAACGGCGCATATTTCATCCGCACGAGGAATGCGGACGGGATCAAGGACGGCGATTACGCCAGAGTAACTGAAACGGAGATCGACGGACATAAGTGGATGTGCGCATATAAAAAACAGTATGCAGGGGAAGAACCTGTCAAACTGTTCTGTGTAGATGAATAAATAAAAGGAAGTGCGAGCATGTGCCCGAACTTCCTTTTTTGGTTATTCGGCTTCTGCTTCGGAAGCGCTGTCCTCATTCAGAATCTTCATGAATTCTTCGCCTGTGATCGTTTCTTTTTCATACAGGTATTTTGCGATCCTGTCCAGATCATCACGGTTTTCCATCAGCAGCTTCTTTGCTTTCTCGTGCTGTTTTCTGACCAGCTCAATGACCTGACGGTCTATATCGGCAGCCGTTTCCTGAGAACAGTTCAGGGAGGCATCGCCGCCCAGATACTGGTTCTGTACAGTCTCCATAGCGACCATATCGAAGTCTTCGTGCATGCCGTATCTTGTGATCATGGCACGGGCGATCTTTGTTGCCTGTTCGATATCATTTGAAGCACCTGTGGTCACTTCATTGAAAACGACCTCTTCAGCAGCTCTGCCGCCTGTAAGGGTGGCGATCCTGTTCTCAAGCTCCTGCTTTGTATACAGATAATGGTTTCCTTCCTCTACCTGCATCGTATATCCCAAAGCACCGGAAGTACGAGGTATGATCGTGATCTTCTGGACCGGGGCACTGTGTGTCTGCAGTGCCGCAACCAGAGCGTGTCCGACCTCATGGTAGGATACGGTCAGCTTCTCGCGGTCTGTCAGGATCGCATTCTTCTTTTCATAACCGGCAAATACAACTTCAATGCTAGCCTCAAGGTCTTCCTGTGTGACTTCATCTCTGCCTGCACGGACCGCTCTGAGCGCACCTTCATTAATGATGTTTGCCAGTTCTGCGCCGCTGGCACCGGATGCCATGCGGGCGATCATCTCATAATCGATGTTGTCTGCTGTCTTGATCTTTGCGGCGTGTACCTTCAGGATCGCTTCACGGCCTTTCAGATCAGGGAGCTCCACGGGAACACGGCGGTCGAATCTGCCCGGTCTGAGCAGTGCCGCATCAAGGGATTCCGGACGGTTTGTGGCTGCCAGAATGACTACGCCGTTGTTGCTTTCAAAGCCGTCCATTTCCGTCAGCAGCTGGTTGAGCGTCTGTTCACGCTCATCATTGCCTCCGATATTGCCGGAGACACGCTTGCCGCCGATGGCATCGATCTCATCGATGAATACGATGCACGGTGCTTTTTCTTTCGCCTGTTTGAACAGATCACGCACTTTGGATGCACCCATACCGACAAACATTTCGACGAATTCCGAACCGCTCATGGAGAAGAACGGAACATTTGATTCACCTGCGACTGCTTTTGCCAGCATTGTTTTACCGGTTCCCGGAGGACCTACGAGCAGGATGCCCTTAGGCATCTTCGCACCGATCTTTGTGTATTTTGCGGGATCATGCAGGTAATCAACGATCTCCTGCAGTGATTCCTTGGCTTCATCTTCACCGGCAACATCCTGGAAAAGGATGCCTGAGGTGGATTTGATGTAGACTCTTGCGTTGGACTTACCCATGTTGAACATCATGGAATTGCCGCCGTCTTCCAGACGCTTGCTCATCATCCTTCCTAAATAGATAAAGATGATGATCGGGAAGATCCAGGACAGCAGGAATGACAGGAACGGTGATGTCTTCTGCTGGATATCCGTTGCGAATTCCGCACCGGATTCATACAGACGTTCTGTCAGGTTGGGATCGTTCATCAGACCTGTTGTATAGACCTGGTCTTTATCTGTCTTTGACTTAAAGAGGATCTGCGTGTCGGTGATCTCGACTTTTTCAATCTCCTTATTCTCAGTCATTTTCATGAATGTTCCGTAATCGACCGTCTGGATCTTTGCCTGCTCCATGGCCGGGATGGCGAACAGGTTCATCAGGCTCAGTACCAGCAGGACGATCGCGTAGTAATATATCAATGGCTTTTTCGGTTTCTCAATTTTATCCATAGACATTTCTCCTTTGCATACTATTTTAGCACACTCGTATTAAGAGTGCTAATACTTTGCACGATTTCATACAGGACTCACAAAATGACGCTGCTTTGTGTGAAAGCTGATTCATTGACTGCTGGTATGATTGCGCATAAGATTACATATATCAATTGAAGTTCAGGGGGGTTTATGAACAGCAACAGAAAACTGACACTGGCAGCCATGTTCCTCGCACTCGGACAGGTACTGCCGTTTATAACAGGACAGATCCCGCAGATCGGCGTGATGCTGTCACCGATGCACTTTCCGGTACTTCTGTGCGGAATGGTATGCGGCTGGCAGTACGGCGGGCTGGTCGGATTTATCTGCCCGCTGCTGAGGTCCGTATTGTTCGGAATGCCGAGGATGTATCCCAATGCTGTGGGCATGGCGTTCGAACTGTGCACTTACGGCATCGTATCCGGCTGGATGCTTTCAAAGTTTGAGGAAAAGAGCATCAAGAACATTTATATTTCACTGATCACCGCAATGATCTGCGGCAGGATCATCTGGGGCCTTGCCTATACGATCATGCTGAGCGGAACAGATTCACCGTTCACATTCCAGGCATTCCTTGCAGGTGCATTCCTGAATGCAGTACCCGGCATCATTGCCCAGCTTGTTCTGATCCCGCTGATCATGAGGGCTCTGATCAACGCAAAACTGATCAAATAATCCTGCAAAAACACATATCTGAAAATAATAGCACGCAATTAATTGCGTGCTATTGAACTTTAAAAGGAAAGTGATTATCATAAACGATGGAGGTGATCATTGTGGATCTCGGTTTCAAGATCAAGAAGATCAATGACATGATCGAGAAGGGAATCAACCACAGGCTGCAGGAGCTGGATCTGACCTTTTCCCAGCATCATGTCCTCGTTTATCTGGAGCGTCAGGAAAACAAGACGGCCAGATTGAAGGAACTGGAAAAACATTTCAATGTTGCCCAGCCCACGATGGCCGGGATCGTGGTAAGGCTTGAATCAAAGGGACTCGTCCGCAGTTCCCTGCTGCCGGAAGACCGCAGGGTCAAAGTGGTAACACTGACGGACAGCGGCAGTCAGCTGCTGCACGAGTCATTCCTGAGCATGCGGAACGGAGAAAAACTCCTTGTTTCAAAACTCAATGACAATGAAAAAGAAGAGCTGGGACGCCTGCTTGATATCCTGTACAGTACGATACAGGAACAGATCAAGATTCAGGAAGAAGACAGCGGAAAGGAGAACATATGTTAAAAACACTCGCGAAACAGATCGGTGAGTATAAACGTGCGGCGATCCTGACACCGGTGTTTATGATCGGTGAAGTGCTGATGGAAGTGCTGATCCCGTACATTACCGCCAATCTGATCGATGAAGGCATTGAAGCTGCCAATATGGCTGCTGTATGGAAGTATGGCCTGATTATGCTGGTGATGGCATTGATCAGCCTTCTGTGCGGTGCAATGTCCGGTAAATATGCAGCGTATGCATCGACCGGTTTTGCGGCAAATCTGCGCCGCAGCATGTATGAGAAGATCCAGACTTATTCATTTGCGAATATCGATAAATTTTCAACGGCAGGTCTTGTCACACGTATGACAACGGATGTTACGAATCTGCAGAATGCATTCCAGATGATCATCCGCATGGCGGTCAGACCGCCGATGATGCTGATACTGTCAGTCATCATGTGCGTTACGATCAGCCCGTCACTGAGTACGATCTTCCTTGTAGCGGTGGTGGTGCTTGCGGTCGCGCTGTCGATCCTGATCGTCAATACAACGAAGATCTTCCGTCAGACATTTGAAAAATACGATGCTCTGAATGCAAGCGTTCAGGAAAATGTTTCCGCTGCCAGAGTTGTCAAGGCGTTTGTCCGTGAAGACTATGAAACGGAAAAATTCAAAAAGGCTGCAGGAAACCTGAGAGCCATGTTCGTCAAGGCAGAAGCACTGATCGCCCTGAACAATCCGGTCATGATGATGATCGTTTACGGGTGCATCATTTCCCTGAGCTGGTTCGGTGCGAAGCAGGTCGTTTCCGGTGTCCTGACAACAGGACAGCTGACATCCATGTTCTCCTACATCATGAGCATTCTGATGTCACTGATGATGCTGTCAATGGTATTTGTCATGATCACAATGTCCACGGCCAGCGCAACGCGTATTTCCGAAGTCCTGAACGAAGTGCCGGATATTGCAGATCCTGCAGATCCTGTTACGGAAGTCAAGAACGGACAGATCGACTTCAATGATGTTTCTTTTGCATACAATGCGGAAGGAAGCGGTGAAAATGTCCTGCAGGATATTGACCTGCATATTAAGTCTGGCGAAACGATCGGCATTATCGGAGGGACAGGCTCCGGTAAATCCACACTGGTCAGCCTGATCTCAAGACTGTATGACGCAACGGAGGGATCTGTAGCGGTAGGCGGCGTCAATGTCAAAGACTACGATCAGGAAGCTCTGAGAAACAAGGTCGCGGTCGTTCTTCAGAAGAACGTTCTGTTCTCAGGTACGATCCTTGACAACCTCAGATGGGGCAAGGAAGACGCAACCGAAGAAGAGTGCATCAATGCATGCAGACTCGCATGCGCTGATGAGTTTATCGAGCGCTTCCCGGACAAATACAACTCCTGGGTCGAGCAGGGAGGAAACAACCTGTCAGGCGGTCAGAAACAGAGACTGTGCATCGCAAGGGCTCTGCTGAAGGATCCGAAGATCATTATCCTGGATGACTCGACATCCGCAGTCGATACTGCTACGGATGCGAAGATCCGCGAAGCGTTTGCGAATACCATCCCGGATACAACGAAACTGATCATTGCCCAGAGGATCTCCTCTGTTCAGCACGCTGACAGGATCATCGTTCTGAATGACGGCAAAGTTGACGGCTTCGATACACATGAGAATCTGCTTAACACCAATGAGATCTACCGTGACATCTATGAGACTCAGCTGAAGGGCTCCGGCGACTTTGATGAACCGGGCCAGGAAGGAGGCAGCAGATGAGGGGACCCAGAAACATGGGACCGCGTCCCAAGGTTAAAAAAGGAACTCTGATGAGAGTTCTGAAGTACATGATGCAGACATACTGGATCCATATGATCCTGGTCGTGATCTTCATCATTACCAACGCTGTCTGCACACTGCAGGGAACACTGTTCATGCAGAAACTGATCGATGTATACATCCTTCCGATGATCAATACCGGAAGCAGTGATTTTGCTCCGCTGGCTGCTGCTCTGAGAAAACTTGCGGCGATCCTGCTCCTTGGTATCTTCTCTGCCTATGCGTATAACCGCATCATGGTAACGGTAGGCCAGGGCACGATGGAAAAGATCCGTGTGGAGCTGTTCAGCCACATGCAGACACTGCCGATCAAATATTTTGATACACATGCCCATGGCGATATCATGTCTGTCTATACAAATGACATCGATACGATGAGGCAGGTCATCAGCCAGACGATCCCCCAGGTGATCAATTCCGGCGCTACGATCGTTACAACATTTGTTTCCATGGTCCGTATGAGCATTCCTCTGACAGGCGTATCTCTGATTATGATCATGGTCATGATGATCGTCTCCGGCAAGATCGGCGGACAGTCCAGAAAATACTTTGTTGAACGTCAGAAGACACTTGGCGCTGTCAACGGCTATGTTGAGGAAATGGTAGAAGGACAGAAGGTCATCAAAGTATTCTGCCATGAAGAACGGGCAGTTGAGCGTTTCATTGATCTGAATGAAAAACTGCGTGAAGCAGGCAACAATGCAAATAAGTTTGCCAATATCCTGATGCCGATCAATGCCAACCTCGGCAATATCAGCTATGTGCTGATCGCCGTGACCGGTGCATGGCTTGCCCTGAGCGGTTTTTCAGCACTGACACTCGGCAGTCTGGTATCCTTCCTGACACTGAACAGGAACTTCACACGTCCTGTCAGCCAGATCTCACAGCAGGTCAACTCTGTTGCCATGGCAATGGCAGGCGCTGAACGTATCTTCAACATGATGGATGAAAAGAGCGAAGTTGATGAAGGCTACGTTGAGCTTGTTAATGTGATCGAGGAAGAAGACGGAACACTGACTGAAACAAAACAGAAGACAGGCAAGTGGGCATGGAGACATCCTCACAAGGCAGAAGGTACTGTTACCTATCAGAAACTGAACGGCAAGATAACAATGGATGACGTTGACTTCAGTTATGACGGCAAGAAAACAGTTCTGCATAACATTACCCTGTTCGGTCTGCCGGGTCAGAAGATCGCCTTTGTCGGTTCAACAGGTGCCGGCAAGACAACGATCACGAACCTGATCAACCGTTTCTATGACATTGCGGACGGCAAGATCCGTTACGATGATATCAACATCAACAAGATCAAGAAGCCTGACCTGAGAAGATCGCTCGGCATGGTACTGCAGGACACACATCTGTTCAGCGGTACGATCATGGACAATATCCGTTACGGCCGTCTGGATGCGACAGATGAAGAATGTATTCGTGCTGCCAAACTGGCGAACGCGCATGGCTTCATCAAGAGGCTGCCGGATGGATACAACACATACATTACCGGTGACGGCGGCTCCCTTTCCCAGGGTGAAAGACAGCTGCTTGCCATTGCAAGAGCTGCTGTCGCAGACCCTCCGGCAATGATCCTTGACGAGGCAACATCTTCGATCGATACCAGAACCGAAAAGCTTGTTCAGAAGGGTATGGATGCTCTGATGAAGGGCAGAACAACATTCGTTATTGCCCATCGTCTTTCCACCGTTCAGAACAGTGACTGCATCCTCGTACTGGAAGACGGCAGGATCATTGAACGCGGTACGCACGAAGAACTGATCGATAAGAAGGGCAGATACTACCAGCTCTATACAGGCAATCAGATCACTGAGGGCTGACTGCATATCTGAAATACATCTATCAATATCGAAAAGACTGAAAGACAGAAGATCCTCCGTTCGGCTATGCTGAAACTGGAGGATCTTTTTATGAGAAAACGTCTGGTATTCAGAGTTGATGATATCGGCTATACGCCGGCTTATGATATGGGTGTTTTTAAGGTGTTTGAAGCAGGCATCGGAAGCAGTGCGGATGTGATGTTTGATTCACCTGACGCAGTCGAAGCACTGAAGAGAATAAAGGATATGCCATGGCTGTCTGTCGGCTGGCACAGACATCTGTGGGAAAGCCCTGTACTGCCGAAGGAAGAAGTGCCTTCCATGGTTGATGAAGAGGGAAGATTCAAGTGGAGGCACCGTCATCCGGAACTGATGGATGAAGTGACCTATAGTGATGCTTACCGTGAATTTGATGCCGAGATGAAACTGTGCATGGATGTACTCGGCAGATATCCTGACTATGCGACAGCCAGACCGGTAAAAAATGATCTGGAACAGGCATTCAAGGATATTCTTGATAAGTACGGTATCGTATACGGGTATTTCACCAGTGCACCCGGTCACCATATGCATGCCAAAGCAGACAGGCAATATGAAGACCTGCATATTTATTCCGTCAACATTCAGCCGGAACATGGTTTTAACCTGAAGTACTTTGATGAATATGATCCGCTGTCCGTCATGGTCTCACCTGTATGGACCGAACAGGAAGAGATCTATTTCTACGGCTGGCATCCGGGATACTGCGATGACCACATTATGAAAGAATCATCCTGCAATCTGCACCGCTGCAAGGAACATGAAGCGTGCATGAGCGATGCATACAGGGAGTGGATCATTTCCAATCAGATCGAATTGATCTCCATGAAAGATGCGATCTATGGTACAAATGATTTCCAGGAACATCTGAAAGAGATCAACAGTCCGCTGTACTTCGGGACACTGCAGGAGTAATGCCTGTCAGAAACGTGACATATAACGAACAAAGCCATACCGGCCGCATAAACCGGTATGGCTCATTTTATTTCTGTTTCAGGATTCATGGCTGAAAGATGACCGTTTTGCCTGGAAATAATCGAAGAAGCGGTCTCTGACCTCATCTTTGTGCGTACGGCTGATCGGTATCCGGATACCGTTTTCCAGTACCAGTACATCATGATCCAGTTCTCTGATCATACTGATGTTGACCCAGTATCCCTGGTGGCAGTGAATAAACTGTTCTCTCAGTTCCTCCGGTATGAGCAGAGCAGGTCTGCGTGTATCGTGATATTCCGTATCTTTGCATGAAATCAGTGATTTGCGGCTGACTTTGCTGATATAGAGGATCTGACTCACCGGTACGGCGATCGATTTCCCGTCTTCTCTGACAATGATGCTTGGTACTGCAGCAGGACTGTTTTCCAATGACTGCAGTGCTTTTTTCATTGCGGAAGGGAAATACCGGTCTGCAGTTTTCTTGACCACAAACCAGATATGCTCAGCTTCATAAGCATCAGGAGCGTAATCAATATAGCCTGTCAGAAATATGATGCGGCACATCGGTACAAGCAGGTTCATCCGCTTTGCCAGTGTGATGCCGTCCTCTCCGCCCAGTTCGATATCAAGAACGGCTATATCCGGAGCGTAATGATCTTTATTGATCTCGGACAGCAGTTCTTCCGCACTGGAAAACGTCTGTACTGCATAAGATCTGTTTTCATTGTCCAGGTAAGACGTCACGAGATCTTCTGCCAGTTTTAAATGTGTACTGTTGTCATCACAAATCGCTATTTTTAATTTCATAACCGCTCCATTACAGTTCTGTTTTCAGTATAAAGCAAATTGTCCGGAACAAGACTGAAAATACTTATCTGCATTCAGCGGCGGATCTTCTGCTGATGCATGCAGACAGTAAAGCGGGGCGTCTGCCCCGCATGAACCGTTTATTCTGATCAGCCCTTCAGCTTGTTCTTGAGAATCTTGATCTCACGCTTCGCAGCGTAAGGTCCGATGAGCTTCAGCTTGTCTTCAGCCTTGATCATTCTTGTAGCTTCGGGAATGTCTCTTGTGAGGTGGATCGCATCAAACTCACAGCGTACCGTACACATACCGCAGCCGATGCATCTGTTCAGGTCGACATGAGAAGCACCGCAGCTTAAGCATCTGCCTGCTTCCGTGCGTACCTGCTCCTCCGTGAACGGAAGGCGTGTATCACTGAACTTGTTGTCCGGTGTAGCAAGCTTGTGTCCGGGTACCTGACGTCTGCTTGTGTCGTAGGAAGGAAGATGAATGTCATCCTTATCCAGCTGGATAAAGTGTCTCAGGTCTCTTGAAATGGTCAGAGAGTTGCCCGGGTGGACGAAACGGTTGATGGAATCCTCTGCCTGTCTGCCGGCAGCGATCGCATCGATTGCAAATCTCGGTCCTGTGAACACATCACCGCCGACAAAGATGTCTGCTTCACCTGTCTGCAGTGTAACGGGATCAGCGATCGCTGTTCCGTTGCGGTTGAGTTCAACCTTGGAACCCTTGAGCAGGTCACCCCAGATAATGGACTGTCCGATTGACATCAGTACATGTTCGCAGCTGATCTCGATCGTTTCTTCCTCCTCATACTGAGGAGCGAATCTGTGATCCTGGTCATATACGGATGTGCACTTCTTGAATACGATGCCTGTGACCTTTCCGTCTTTTACAAGGACTTCTTTCGGGCCCCAGCCATTGCAGATCTCGATATTCTCTGCTTTTGCTTCAGCAACTTCGTCAGCTGCTGCAGGCATTTCCTCTTCTGATTCCAGACACAGCATCGTTACCTTGCCGTCCGTGACACGGACTGCAGTTCTTGCAACGTCGATCGCAACATTGCCGCCGCCTACAACAACGACATCACCGTGCAGCTTCTGGCTGTGGTCTCTGTTGACTCTGCGCAGGAAGTCTACACCTGTTTCAACGCCTTCAGCATCTTCGCCCGGAACACCGGCAAGTCTGCCGCCCTGGGCACCGATCGCTACATAGAATGCTTTGTATCCGTCATATCTCAGATCCTGGATCGACATGTCTTTGCCGACTTCAACGCCGCACTTGAATTCAACGCCCATCTGTCTGAGCACATCGATCTCTGCATTGATGACGTCTTTTTCCAGGCGGAAGCTCGGAATGCCGTATGTCAGCATGCCGCCGAGTTTTTCTTCTTTTTCAAATACCGTTACCGGGTAGCCGTGTCTGCGGAGATAATATGCTGCACTTAATCCTGCAGGACCGCCGCCGATGACAGCTACTTTGAATTCGTCATCCCACATACCGCCGGAGTCTTTTTCACAGAGCGGTACGTATCTGTTTTCTTCGTTCAGTTCCTGAGCAGCGATGAACTTCTTGATCTCATCGATCGCGATCGGTTCATCGACCATGCCTCTGGTACATACTTCTTCGCATCTGCGGTTGCAGATGGCACCGCATACTGCCGGGAAGGGGTTGTCCTGCTTGATGAGCTTCAGGGCGTCCAGATATCTGCCGTCCTTGGCCATCTTGACATATCCCTGTACGGCAAGGTGTGCAGGACATGCTGTCTTGCAGGGTGCTGTACCGGAATCATAGCAGTTGCGCTTGATGTCTTCACGGTAGTTGGGATTCCAGTTGTCTGCTGACCAGGGCGTTTCATCAGGAAGCTGTGTCAGCGGATAGCGGACATTGCTGCCGTCTTTTCTGCAGAGCTTCTGACCGAGTCTGGCTGCACCGACAGGGCAGGCTTCCACGCACTTGCCGCAGGCAACACACTTCTGTGTGTCAACATGCGCGCGGTATGCGGAACGGACCATGTTCGGCGTATTGTAGAGCTCAGCGATTCGCAGGGCATTGCATGAACCGGGTGAGCAGTTGCAGATACCGACGATCTTGTCTTCTCCGTCAATGTTGGTGACCTGATGAACATGTCCGTGACGTTCTGCACGCTTGAGTGTTTCAATGACCTCGTCGTATGTGCGGTAGTGACCGACACCGCGGAGCACCATGAATTCCGCAAGGTCGCCGACGCCGATGCAGTAGCGGCCTTCAATGTCACCGCAGTTCTCACCGCGCATTGTCTGCTGTCTTCTGCATGTGCATACGCCGATGGAATACTTATCATATTTGTTCAGCCAGTGGGAAAGCTTTTCCACGCTGACAGCAGTGCTTTCATGTTCGATCGCTTTCTCGACCGGAATAACGTGCATGCCGATGCCTGCGCCGCCGGCAGGTACCATCTGCGTGATGTTTTCCAGAGGCATCTGGGTCATCAGGTTGAAGAATGTAGCGAGGCGGGGATGCTGCTGGACGAGTTCTGTGTTGATCATTGCAAACTCAGCGCTGCCCGGCACAAAGATCGGAACATTGTACTGCAGGTGATGGTCTGCATTTTCCCTGTTGCATTCCACAACGCCGATCCACATCAGGTGCTGAACGACTTCTTTTGCATGCTCAACCGTCATATCGTTGAGCTTGGCAAGCTCTTCGATATCCTTGTTGGTCCTGCACTTTTTGAATGACAGCATGAACTTGACTTCTTCTTTGGTCAGCAGTTCATCCAGCATCCAGTATTCCGGATCATCATATCCCATCGTCCCCGTATATTTCACGAGGTAGCGGTCGGTGATCATGTTTCCGAGTTTTAAAACCAGTTTTGCTTTTTCAGGATCCGCCGGTACATAGTTCGGATCGATCTTCATGTTCTCAAGATCAAAAGCATTTACCATTCTGTTCTTCTGTTCTTTCATGATATGTTATCAACTCCTGAAATCATTCTAACATGCGGCTGAATGGAATCATAATACTCATTTTTGATTTTCGTGACTTTGGTCAAACCAAATCAACTTAGATTTCTGCTCGTATATAAATAAACGGAAATTCATCAGTGAGTAAAATGGTCAGACCAACCGGATAAGACAGGGGAATGCCTGCTGCACCGGACACTGCGATCATGAATGATATGCGCTTCTGGTGATGATCTGTGAATTCCCGGCCTGTAATATACCTGCCTGAATACGGCAATAAATCATTGATATCCGCAAATGCAATATCCGGCTGCACGGATATGAATATTTTCGGATATAATGTTTGTGTTCAGCAATCAGAACTGATAAAATAAGACGGCAAAAAGAGAATAAAAGGAGAAGTAACTATGGCAATTGAAGCTGGCGATTTCAAAACAGGATTAACAGTAATTGTAGACGGCGACCCTTGGGTAGTCCTTGATTTCATGCATGTAAAGCCCGGCAAAGGCGCTGCGATCCTGAAGACCAAGATGAAGAACCTGAAGACAGGTTCCACTCAGGAAAGAAACTTCAACGCTTCCACAAAATTCGAGCAGGCAAACATTGAAAGAAAGCAGGCTCAGTATTCCTACGAAGCAGACAATGTCTTCTACTTCATGGATATGGAAACATATGAATCCTATGAACTGGATTCTGACCATGTCGGTGACAACAAATACTATCTGATCGACGGCATGAATGTCATGCTTACATTCTTCGAAGGTGCAGTACTTGATGTTACTCTGCCTGACCGTGTTACTCTGACAGTCGTTGAAACAACACCGGCAATCAAGGGTGCTCCGTCAACACAGACAAAAGACGGCAAGACAGAAACAGGTCTGACACTGAGAATTCCTCAGTTCATTGAAGAAGGCGAGAAGATCCTCGTTTCCACAGCTGACGGCAAATATTCCGGCAGAGCGTAATCTCATATTACGAAATGAATAAAACAGTCTTGATCACCGGAGCGGCCAAAGGCATCGGCAGAGCAATTGCCCTGGAACTGGCAAAGAACGGTTATGACATTGTCATCAACTATCTGACATCCGGGGATGAGGCACTTCAGCTGCAGAAGACGATCACCGATACCTATGGCGTCAGATGTCTTGCATTCAGGGCGGATATTTCCAATGAGGAAGAAGTCGACCGTATGGTTTCTGCTGTTGAAGAAGAACTGAACGGCGTGGACATTCTGATCAACAATGCGGCAGTGGATCTTTCCAATCTGTTTCATTTGAAGACCGCAGAGGAATTCAGAAGAACACTGGATGTCAATGTGGTCGGCGCATATATCTGCAGCAGGCGTGTTTACAGACATATGCTGGATCAGGAATACGGCAGGATCATCAACATTTCTTCCACCAACGGGATGAACACATACTATCCGATGAGTTTTGATTATGACGCGTCCAAGGCCGCATTGATCTCACTCACACATGATCTGGCTGTACAGTTCGGCCCCTATGTTCATGTCAACGCAGTTGCACCGGGCTTTATCGGTACGGAAAGCGAACTGGACGGATATGATGAAGCGTTCCTGAGAGAGGAAACGGAAAAGATCCTGGTCAAAAGGTACGGCAGACCTGAAGAGGTTGCGTATCTGGTCAGGTTTCTGATCAGTGATGAGGCCGACTATATCAACAATACCGTGATCAGAATTGATGGCGGACAACAAGGAAGCATATAAAACAGATACCCGCAGGGGAAGTGCATTCGGGAACCGGATGCTGTCCTTTGCGGGTCTTTTCTTTTGGCAATCGATCAGATATGATCCTTGTCAGAACAGAAGCTTGATGTTTTTTATAAGGTGAGTGTTTTCGGTTATGCTGTTTGACAATCATTCATGCATCATGAATAATGAAATCAGAAACGAAGCGCAGTACATATCATATGGAAAACAAATCAGACCGGGAGAGGATCATGCAGAAATATCTGTATCTGAGCAGCTGCCTGAAGAAGGAAGAGCTGTTTCACGAAGATACGCTTTTTCTGCTGCCCGGAAAGATCGTTCTGAATGCGAAGGGAGAAAGAACATCATCTCCCTTGTTTGATATGCTCAATGCGGACTATGCGCTGTTTACCTGCGGTGAATATTCCCGCATGTTTGCAGAGAAACAGCAGGACCTGCGTCCGTCAATAGACGATATGGCGCAGATGTTCGGAAGAAGGGTCGCTTCACGTATTCTTCCCGGCAGAAATGACAATGCCTGTCTGATACAGAACAAAGGCTTTGTTGTGACAGGCAGATTTGAAAAGGAACTGATCGCTGCCGCCCTACTGGTTGAAAAGGCCTGCCGGACCGAGGTCCTTGCAGAAAAGATCGGTCAGATCAGATATCTGTCTCCGGTGCTTGCCGAGGCGGAACATGCTGTCTACCTGATGAAATACTCAAAACATGAGAAAGAGGCTGCTGATGACAGAAGATGATGTACGCAGAGAACTGGTGCAGTGCGGAAGGAAACTGGCTGATATGGGACTGATCCAGGGGACCTGGGGGAATCTCTCTGCAAGACTGGATCAGGATTTCTTTCTGATCACTCCTTCCGGTGCAGACTATTATGGTATCCTGCCTGAAGATATTGTGAAAGTGGATATGCGGGACGGAACATATGAAGCAGGAAAGCATCCCTCCAGTGAACGCCTGATGCATCAGCTGATCTACCTGAACAGGCCTGATCTGGGAGGGATCGTGCATACGCATTCCCCGTACTGTTCTGTTTTTGCGGCCTGCCGGAAAGATCTTGTGACAAGCAGGCTGGATTACCCGTGCGCGTCCTATGCGGTCAGCGGCTCCAGGAAACTGGCAGTGAACGTGTCGCAGATCATGCTGGGACATGATGGATGCATTCTTTCCAATCATGGATTTGTCTGCGGCGCGGCAGATCTGACCGCCGCATTGGCACTGGCTGCCGAGGCAGAAAAAGCTGCGGAGGAAATGTTGAAATGAAAGAGAAATATGATGTCCTTGTCATCGGTGCCGGACCGGCAGGCCTTTCTGCTGCCCTCAGCGCATCCCAAAACGGCGCTGACGTGCTGATCGTGGAGCGGGAAAACGAGCCCGGTGGGATCCTGAAACAATGTATCCATGACGGCTTTGGTCTGCACCGTTACGGAGAAAAACTGACAGGTCCGGAATATGCATACCGCGATATCGTACGGCTGGCAGACACAGACTGTGATACAGCGTATTCCGCGTTTGTGCTGGATATTTCCGAACATCATGATGAATATCAGGTGACTTTATCCATGCGCAGCGGGCTTCACACGGTATGGGCAAAGGCGCTGATCCTGGCGACCGGATGCCGTGAGCGCACAGCCAGACAGGTATTTATCCAAGGTGATCGTCCTTCCGGAGTCTATACAGCAGGGACCGTTCAGAACTTTATCAATCTGAAAGGATGGATGCCGGCAAAAAAAGCTGTCATTCTCGGGAGCGGTGACATCGGTCTGATCATGGCAAGACGCCTGTGTCTGGAAGGTGCGGAAGTACTTGGTATTTATGAAGCAAGGAACAGGCCCGGAGGTCTGAAGAGAAATATCGCCCAGTGCGTGGAGGATTTCAATATTCCGATGTTTCTGTCGAAAACAGTCACGCGGACGATCGGAAAACACAGACTGGAAGCTGTTGAGATTATGGATGTGAATGACAGGATGGAGCCGATTCCCGGCACGGCTCAGATCATTCCGTGTGATACGCTGATCCTTTCGGTCGGCCTGATCCCTGAAAATGAACTTGCGGAAAGCATCGGGATCAGAATGTCCGATCACACGCATGGACCGCTGGTCGATCAGAATATGGAGACGCTGAAAGAAGGTGTCTTTGCGGCCGGCAACTGTGTCAGTGTCAATGATCTGGCAGACTATGTCA
>CAMOPG010000016.1:0-28868 GCA_946622165.1 uncultured Erysipelotrichaceae bacterium | reverse complement strand
GTAATGGAACGGCCGACAACAAGCATTGAAGGACCCTGCTCTTTTGCGTATGCAGGTGTTGCAACAAGTTTCTGGTCATTCACATTATCGTCTGCCAGACGGATACCGGGTGTTACGATGCAGAAGTCTTCGCCGCATGCTTCACGGATCGCTTTTGCTTCATGAACAGAGCAGACAACGCCATCCAGTCCGGCTTCTTTTGCATTGAGGGCATATTTGACAACTGTATCCAGTACTTCTCCTTCAATGCCCAGTTCATTGTTCATAGCTTCTTTGGAAATCGATGTCAGGATCGTAACGCCAAGCAGCAGAGGACGCTGTCCTTCAGGAGCTCCGGCATCAAGGCCTTCCCTTGCGGCTTTCATCATGGCAATTCCGCCGGCGCAGTGAACATTCGTCATGTCAACGCCAAGCTTTGCCAGATTCTTCATGCCGCCTTTTACGGTATTCGGAATATCATGTAATTTCAGATCAAGGAAGATATGGTGGCCCATTGCCTTGACTGTTTCAACAATGGACAGACCTTCTGCATAGGTAAGCTCCATGCCGATCTTGACCCATACAGGCTCATCAAACTTCTTGAGGAAGTTTACGACTTCTTCCTTGGATGAAAAATCCAGTGCGATAATTGTTTTGCTCATAAAAGACTCCTTCCTATTGCTTCTTTTACTGACTGATAACCATATTTCTCCAGTACACGCGGAAGATCTTCTATGATCTTCGGACAGATGTACGGATCGTGGAAATTGGCTGAACCTACTTCAACAGCTGATGCACCGGCATACAGGAATTCCAGTACATCTTCTGCACACATGATGCCTCCGACGCCGATGATGGGAATATTGACTGCTTTTGCTGTCTGATAAACCATTCTGATGGCAACAGGCTTGACGGCAGGACCTGACAGACCGCCTGTCGTGTTTGCAAGAACAGGTTTTGCTGTTTTCAGATCGAGTCTCATGCCAAGCAGCGTATTGATCATGACGAGACCGTCTGCCCCTGCTTCTTCAACAGCTTTGGCGATCTCTACAATGTTCGTAACATTCGGGGTCAGCTTGACATATACTGGCTTTTCAGAAACCTCCTTGGCCATACGCGTCACCTGAGCAGCAAGTTTCGGATCCGTTCCCAGACCGATTCCGCCATGCTTGACGTTGGGACAGGAGATGTTCAGTTCATATGCCTTAACGACGGGTGAAGAATTCATCTTTCTGATGACTTCCACATAGTCCTCTTCTGTCGCTCCGGCAACGTTGGCGATGATTTCCGTATCGTACTGTGCCAGCCATGGCAGTTCTTTTTCAACAATATAATCTACGCCGTGATTCTGCAGACCGATCGCATTCAGCATGCCTCCCGGTGTTTCAGCGATCCTGGGAACAGGATTGCCGATGCGTTCTTTCGGGGTCGCGCTTTTGATCGCGATGCCTCCGAGCAGTGACAGATCGTACAGCTCGGCAAATTCTCGTCCGTAGCCGAAGCATCCGCTGGCGGGAATCACAGGATTCTTCAGATGCAGGCCAGGAAGGTCAACTCTCAGATCCATCAAAGCACCACCTTTCCGATCTCAAAGACAGGTCCGTCTTTGCAGACACGCACTGTATCTCCTTCCGGAGTCTTCGCAACACATCCCATGCAGGCGCCGATCCCGCAGGCCATGCGTTCCTCCAGAGATACATATCCATGTTCAAAATAAGCACCGACTGCTCTCAGCATTCCTAAAGGTCCGCATGCCATTGCAGTCTGTTCTTTGGAAATGCCGTGTTCCTGGATCGCATCCATGACAGTTCCTTTGACACCGCATGATCCATCCATGGTTGCGATGATCACTTCTGCCTTCAGAGATTCCAGTTCCTCTTTTGCGAAGATCTGATTTTCCGAGGCAAATCCAAGTACTGCTGTAACGTGATGTCCCTTCATAATATGCTGTTTTGCTGTTTCGATCAGCGGCGGAATTCCGACGCCTCCGCCGATCAGCACAACATCTTCATCAACGACAGGAAATCCGTGTCCGAGCGGTCCGAAGATATCAAGCTTCTCACCTGCCTGCAGCTTTGAGAGCACACGGGTTCCGTCTCCGGCTATACGGTAGATCAAAGAAATATGATGATCATCACGTACCTGTGATACAGAGATCGGACGTCTGAGGAAATAACCGGGAACCAGTATCTGAACAAACTGTCCGCAATGCGTATCCGCCGCGATTTCGGTTTCCAGTTCCATCCGCATGATGTCAGGAGCGATCATGATCTGCTCCTTGATCAGCGCGGCATCACTTCTCATTTCTGATCTCCTGTTCAAACGGTGCAAAACCGAATGCACGTTTGATAACAGCCTTGCGTACAAGTACGCCGTTGGACATCTGAGGGAAAATACGGCTCTTCGGTGCTTCTACCAGATCCGTATCGATCTCCACACCGCGGTTGACCGGAGCCGGATGCATAACGATCGCAGTATCCTTCATTCTTGCATAGCGGTCTTTGGAAAGTCCATACTGCTTCAGATACATTTCATCGCTCATGCCTGCCAATGCAGCGCCGCGTTCTTTCTGTATTCTGAGCATCATGACAACATCTGCATTAGGGATCGCTTCATCGAAATCCACTGCTTCAAATCCTTCGCGTTCCCATTCTTTGGGACCTGCAAAGCGCACGGTTGACCCGAGTTTTTCGAGTGCTTCCTTATTTGATGATGCGACACGGCTATGCAGGATATCGCCGCAGATAACAACATTCAGACCCTTCAATGTTCCGAACTCGCGGTACATTGTCAGCAGGTCCAGAAGACACTGTGTAGGATGGTCACCTGCACCGTCTCCGGCATTCAGAATGGGAATATTGACATTCTCAAGCTGTTTATAATACGCATCCTGAGGATGACGGATAACGACCGCGTCATATCCGATGGATTCCAGTGTTTTGACAGTGTCATACAGACTTTCACCTTTTGTGACAGAGCTGCCGGATACCGCGATATCAGCGGTTTTGCAGCCAAGCTGAAGTTCTGCACTTTCAAAAGAGTAATGCGTCCTCGTTGATGCTTCAAAAAAGAGATTAGCAACAAGGGCCTTGGAACAGGGCAGCTGCCAATCTCTATAAGTATCATGGAACAATAAAGCATCATTGAGGATCTGTACAATATCCGTTACGCCAAGATCACGCATGGACAGCAATGAGTATCTGTTCATAAATCCTCCGTTCTTTTACCTGTTGTGATTATACAGGACTGTACAGATATTGCAAGGTCATTCAGAATGAAAGTTTTTTCACGGAACAGATCAGTTCTGTGAGGAGGAATGCGGATGTGCTTTATCAACCACCTTGCGCAGACGATCTTCTGTGACATGTGTATAGATCTGCGTGGTAGACAATGTTTCGTGGCCGAGCAGTTCCTGCACGATCCTCAGATCTGCTCCATTGTCCAGAAGGTGCGTTGCAAAGCTGTGGCGTATCATATGCGGATGAACATGTACCGGAAGTCCGGCTTTTTCACCTGTGCTCTCGCACAGCATCTGGATCATGCGTACAGAAACAGGTTTCCCCTTCTGATTGACAAACAGGAAATCGTGATCTTCTTTCATGTAGAGCGGACGTACTTCCCTGATGTAGGCAGCCAGCAGCTGACCTGCTCTGGGATAGAAAGGCACCATTCTTTCCTTGCTTTCCTTTCCGATCACGCTCAGATAGTGTTCTGTCAGATGGATGCGTGAAAGCTTCAGGCCGGCACATTCACTGACACGCAGGCCGCATGCATACATTGTTTCAAGGATGCAGCGGTCCCTTACTTCAGAAGGTTTGCTGAGATCAAAACTGTTCAGCATTGTTTCCATCTGGTCAAATGTCAGAAATTCCGGCAGCTTCCTTCTGGCAGAGGCGCCGTGCAGTCCCTGCAGAGGATTGTTGATTACACCGTGATATTGATACAGGTATTTATAAAAAGAACGAAGCGAAGACAGATGCCTTGAATAACTGGCATTGGACAGCCTGCTGCCTGTGATGTCTCCGCTTCTGAGTTTTGTGATATACGTACTGATCTCAGTCTTCGTGACATCTGCCGGTGATTCAATGCCTTCAGCCTGCAGGAAATCAAGGAAACCTCTGATATCCCTGCGGTATGCATCCTGCGTATCTTCACTTCCTGTATGGGCTAATGCAATATGATGCAGAAAGCCTTCCAGCATTTCATCATAATCTGCCATCCTGAATCATCTCCGTGATCAAAGGCAGCGACTGCTTTGCGTACGCTTCTTTGCGTTCTTTCTTCTTTACTTCATGGTTCAGATGGAATATGCCGAAATTTGCGTTCATCGGCTGGAAATTCTCAGGTGAAGCATGCGTAATATAGTGCGACATAGCGCCGATCATTGTTTCAGGTCCCGGTTCAACCAGAGGCTCGCCTTTCAGCAGATGCGCCATATTGATGCCTGCCAGCATTCCGGATGCGGCAGATTCGATATATCCTTCCACACCGGTGATCTGTCCGGCAAAGAAGAGATCATCCCTTGCTTTTGTCTGGTAAGTAGCCCTCATACAATTCGGTGAATTGATATATGTATTACGGTGCATGACGCCATAGCGCACAAATTCACAGTTTTCCAGTCCCGGGATCATGCGGATCACCTGGCGCTGGGCAGGCCATGTCAGGTGTGTCTGGAAGCCTACTATATTATAGAGGCTGGCCTCAGCATTATCCTGTCTCAGCTGTACGACCGCATACGGGCGGGCATCTCCCAATCCGAGGCCGACCGGCTTGAGCGGACCGAACAGCAGTGTCTGTCTCCCACGCTTTGCCATGACTTCAAAAGGCATGCATCCTTCAAAATAGACTTCCTGCTCAAAGTCACGGATCTTCACGGTTTCCGCAGTGATCAGAGCGGCATAAAACCGATTGAACTCATCTTCTGTCATCGGACAGTTGATGTAGTCGGCTGAGCCTTTATCATATCTGGATTTGCGGTAAGCCTTCGTCATATCGATGGATTCTGCCGTGACGATCGGTGCTTCCGCGTCATAAAAGTAACAGTACTTTTCATCAAGGAGTTCCCTGATCGGCTTCATCATAGCTTCTGATGTCAGCGGACCTGTCGCAATGATCACCGGACCATCAGGGATCTCATTCATTTCACGTGTTTCAAACGTGATATTCGGATCGGACATCACTGCGTCTGTGACAGCCTGTGAGAACTTTTCACGGTCCACTGCCAATGCGCTGCCTGCAGGCACCTTGTTGGCATCTGCTTTTTCCATGATCAAAGAACCGATCATCCTCATTTCCTGTTTGAGAAGACCTACTGCATTTGTCAGCGCATCGGACCGCAGAGAGTTTGAACATACCAGTTCTGCAAATGTATCGCTGACATGTGCCGGAGATTTGTGATCGGGCTTCATGTCGATCAGACGCACCTTGATGCCGCGCCTGGACAGCTGATATGCTGCCTCGCATCCGGCAAGACCAGCACCGATGACAACTGCCTCAGTACTCATTTCGTGCTCCTTCTGCGGCCTCTGGCGGCAGGTTTCTTTTCAGATGATGAGCTTTTTGAAACGATCTCTTCACCTTCCAGTGTCTCCATGTAGCGGCATTTCGGGAAGTTTGAACAGCCGACAAAATACTTGCCGTATCTGGACTTGCGCTTCAGCAGTTCATTGCCGCACTTCGGGCACAGTTTTCCGATCGGCTCAGGCTTTTCCTTGTTTTCAACATTGATCTGCCTTGTATACTTGCAGGAAGGATATGTTGAGCAGGAAATAAATCTGCCGAATCTGCCGTTTCTGTACACCAGTTCATTTCCGCATTCCGGACAAAGTTCTCCGACTTTTTCCGGCTGCTTCTTTTCCATTTTTTCATAGGCTTCATCGAGAAGCGGCGTGAACTTATTCCAGAATGCCTGCAGCATTTCAAGTTCGTCTGCTTCACCTTCGGCGATTCTGTCGAGGTCGGATTCCATTTTCGCGGTATATTTCGTATTGATGATCGATGAGAAGTATTCATCAAGCTTTTCAACTGTCAGAATACCCTGCTCGGTCGGGAAGAACACCTTTGTCTTTGACTTTTCTGTTGACGGCTTCAGTTCTACATATCCTCTTGCCTGGATCGTATCGATGATCATGGCATATGTGGAAGGTCTGCCGATCCCGTCATCTTCCATCTGTTTGATCAGTCTGGCTTCTGTATAGCGTGCAGGCGGTTCCGTAAAGTGCTGGTTTGCTTTGAGCTCTTTTGCCTTCAGGATCTCTCCTTCGCTGAGGGCAGGAAGGATCGTATCCTTTGATGAATAATATGCACCGTATACTTTGAGCCATCCGTCAAACGTCTGTCTGCTTCCGGTAGCAGTAAAGTCATATCCGTTCTGTGAGATCGTGATGCTTTCACCGCTGAACTTTGCGGAAGACATCTGTGATGCGAGCGCACGGGCATAGATCAGTTTATACAGTCTGTACTGCTCACTGGTCAGATACTGTTTGATCGTTTCCGGATCATTTGCCAGATTCGTCGGACGGATCGCTTCATGGGCGTCCTGGGCATTGGCATCATTTTTTGCCGTATAGTGACCGGCATATTCTTTTCCGAATTCGGAATTGATCTTTGCGTGAGCTGCGCCGGTAAACACATCAGATAACCTGGTACTGTCGGTACGCATATACGTGATCAGACCTTCCTGGCCGTTGCCGATGTCAATGCCTTCATAAAGCTTCTGTGCAACAGACATCGTGCGTTTTGCGGAGAAGCCCAGTTTTGTCGAGGCTTCCTGCTGCAGTGTAGATGTAATAAACGGTTTGAACGGCGCTATGGATTTGCTGGTATGCTTGATGCTTGTGACAGTGAAGTCACCAAGACATGCCTGATATGCTTTATCAGCCTCTTCCTGATTGCGGATCTCTGCTTTTTCACCGTTGATCTTTGTCAGTGAAGCGGTGAAATCCTTGCCGTCTTTATGGAATACAGCATCCAGTGTCCAGTATTCTTTGGGAATGAATGCTTTGATCTCTTTTTCACGCTCAACGATCAGCTTTAATGCAACAGACTGCACGCGTCCGGCTGACTTTGATTTGATCTTGTTATTGAGCAGTTTTGACAGCTTGAAACCGATAATACGGTCAAGAATACGTCTCGTTTCCTGGGAGTGCACCAGGTCCATATCAATAGCTCTGGGCTGTGCAAATGCTTCGATAACAGCGTCATGGGTAATTTCATGGAATGTTACACGATCCTGAGCATTCTCATCCAAAGACAGTTCCTGAGCCAGATGCCATGAAATAGCCTCTCCTTCACGATCAGGGTCGGTTGCCAGAAATACTTTGTCAGCTTTTTTTGCCTGTTCCGTCAATTCCTTGACAACATCCTGTTTGTCCTTGGATACAACATAAGTCGGCACAAAACCGGCCTCGATATCTACACCAAGACCATCCTTGCCTTTGATTGCAAGATCCCTGATATGCCCTTTTGAAGACACGACAGTGTAGTCTTTTCCAAGATACTTCTGAATTGTCTTCGACTTAGAGGGCGACTCTACTATGACTAAATTCTTCATAAACAAATTACCTCAATCGGAACGCTACATAGGATATCTCAATTTATATATGTTTTGCAAGATGCTTTCAGAATTCTTCCAGTTGTTCCGTTTCATACAGCAGATTTGCGCCTTGCTGAACTAGCAGGCCGCATCCTCTGCCCATCTCATCATCAAACAGATGCGGGACACACCATACCTCTCTGTTCAGCTCCAGTGCTTCATTCACTGTCAGCATCGTCCCGGATCTGACTTTTGCCTGCGTTACGATGATCTTTCCCGAAAGTGCCGCAAGGATCCGGTTGCGCCAGGGAAAATGATGTTTCCGGACACCTGTTCGGTATGGATATTCGCTCAGGATCAGGTGGTCCTTTCTCATTGTCTGATACAGCGGTTCATTAACATAAGGATAGTGAACGGACAGGCCTGAGCCGATCACGCCGATCGTGTGGCCGCCGCTGCGGATCGCACTGCTATGAACGATCCCGTCGATGCCTTTTGCCAGCCCTGAGACAAGCACATACCTGCTGCTGAGCCTTCGGCAGATCTGCTCTGTCACATAGCAGCCGTAAGAATCAGCTTCCCGGGAACCGATCACCGTAATGCAGCTTTTATGAAGCAATGAAATATCCCCTTCATAAAACAGTACGAACGGCGGATATCTGAGCTGTTTCAATGTATCAGGATAATTCCCGTCACAGATCGTAATATAAGGCGTCGGAATTTCTGTGATGACCGGTGTTTCATGGCTGATTTCTGCCCGGGCAATCCGGTTCCAATCGCCATTGTATCTGCAAGCGTAATATGCCAGGATCTGTCGTTGTTCCATAAGACCTCCCGGAATATATATACGCCTGGATCATCAATGTTCCTCAGAATAATTTCTGCTGTGAAAATGCGGCAGGCGCAAAGCTTTTCCGATGAATCGGCGTAATGCCGTACTGTTCGATCGCCTGCATATGCTGTTTGGTTCCGTAGCCTTTATTCTTTGCAAATCCGTATTCCGGATAAAGAGCGTCATACTCTTTCATCAGTCTGTCCCTGTATACTTTGGCAAGGATCGATGCTGCAGCAATGCTGACGCTTTTCTGATCACCTTTTACCAGTGAGATGCATGGCCTGTCAAGGGACAGCGGCATTGCATCGGTCAGAACGATATCGGAGGGAAGCGTGTTTGCGATCTCTGTCATGGAAAGCTGATCAGCCCGGTAAATGTTATAGCGGTCAATGATCTCAGGCGGAACAATATCTATGAACCAGTAAAGAGCTTCTTCCATGATCACTTCAAACAATTCATCGCGTTTCTTTTCGCTGATCGCTTTTGAATCATAGATCTCAGGATTTTCATAGCCCTGTTCAAATACAACTCCGGCAACACTCAAAGGCCCGGCCAGAGGTCCCCTGCCTGCCTCATCGATTCCGAGAACGTACATATCTTTTGCCCAGTATTCATGTTCATAATCATTCGGGCAGATTTTTATGCGCTTCATTCCGGCATCTCCAGTGTCAGTTTTCCATATTTTGCTTTTCTCAGTTCATGCAGGAACACGTCGGCAGCACGCTCAGTATCCAGTTCATCTCCTGTTTTAACGAGATGTCTTTGTCTTGCAATCTGTTCAAGCATGGCATATTTGTCCGTGCCTTCAGGTGCTTCAAAAGCTTTTTCCAGAAGTCCCGGATAAAGTTCCTGTATATCATTTATGACATATAAGGCGATCTCGGTCGTATTGAGAATATCTTCATTGATCGAACCGAGTGCTGCCAGCAGGACGCCTGTACGTTCATCATCGAACTTCGGCCACAGCACACCCGGTGTATCCAGGATATCAAGCTGGTCGGAAGCATGGATCCATGACAAACTCCTTGTGACGCCCGGTTTATCCGCTGTCTTGGCTCTGGTTTTTGAAGCGATCAGATTGATCAATGTGCTCTTGCCGACATTGGGGATGCCGCATGCCATGGCACGCATAGCCCGCGGCCGGATTCCTCTTGCGATCATCCTGTCGCGCTTTTTCTTCGTCAGTTCGAGGCATTCATTAATGATCATCTGCCTGTTGCGCTTCTGACCGACAAGATCCCCGTAGACTGCTTTCTGGCTGTCAGTGCTGAGCGCCTTCGCCCATGTTTCACTTGCTTTTTCATCTGCCAGATCGGATTTTGATAATACGATGAGCCGCGGTTTATCGCCGATCATTTTGTCCAGCATCGGATTTCTGCTGGCATTGGGAATTCTCGCATCCCTGATCTCAATCACCATGTCCACTTGTTTGAGCGCATCCTGCATATCGCGGCGCGCCTTTTCCATGTGGCCGGGATACCACTGTACTGCTACCATGATTTCAGCCCAAACCTGTCAAACGGATACAGGATCAAAGCGCCGACACACTTGATCTGATTCTTTTTAAACGGTCCGTAATAACGGGAATCCCTGCTGTTGGGGCGATTGTCTCCCAGACAGTAATATTCATTCTCACCGAGTGTGATCTCTTCTATATCATCCATAAAAACTCCGTTGTAGTTTCTGCAGTAATCGGTATCCAGAAAGCTTTCTCTGACTTCTTCACCGTTAATATAAAGGATCCCGCTTCTGTATGACACTGTCTCACCGGGAAGTCCGATCACACGTTTTACGAGATATTTGTTTTCTTTTTCCATTTGTATGACTGCTATATCAAAGCGCTCGATCTGACCCATCCTGACACTCAGAACATTGGACAGACCGAATTCATCACTTTCAAGTGTCGGGTACATGGAACTGCCGTCAACTCTGATCGTACGGATGAAGAAGTTCACTGTGATCGTAACGATCAGGAAACTGATCCCCAGTGTCTTCAGCCAGTCAAGTACCTCACTCCCTATAGTCTTCAATAAACTTTTGTCTTTATTTTCCATATGTTGTTATATTAAAGCAAACGAAAATAAAAGAGAAGGATTTCCTTCTCTTTTTCCCGAATTAACGATCTTCCTTGATACGCGCATTCTTAGCGGACAGACCCTTGAGGTATGTCAGCTTCGCACGACGGACCTTACCTCTGCGTGCGACTTCAATGTGGTCGATAATAGGGCTGTGAACAGGGAATGTTCTCTGTACGCCTACACCATTGGAAATCTTACGGACTGTGAATGTCTCGGAAATTCCGCCATTCTGACGTGCTACTACAACACCTTCATAAAGCTGGATACGGGACTTCTCACCTTCCTTGATACGGACATATACTTTTACCGTATCACCGGGTTTGAACTGCGGAACGTCAGCACGGAGCTGCTCTTTTGTGATCTTCTGTACGAGATCGAGTTTCATACGCTTCCTCCTGTTTTACATTGATCTATCTGTTCATAGTCCCAAACCGGCCAGCGGAACAGAAGACGCGCATCTTTCAGCGCAATTAAGATACTACCATAATCATGCGTGTACATGCAAGATGATTTTGCTGATATATCTGTGATATGCCGGGCAAAATTCAGTTTGTCTTCAGGAAGCTTTTTTCACTGCTTTACGTTTGGGCTGCACATCATCCGGTATGAACGATAATCCTGCTGTGTCAATGAATTGCTTAAACGCTTTTCGTTTCCAGTAATAGTATGTTGTTCCTTTAAAATATGGTTTGTACCATTTCTTAGGACATTCCTCCAGAAATTCTTTGCGGATGATCAGCTGGGTCTTGTCATCACATTTTTTCAGACACTCATCAAGATGGAAGAACAGTGCCTCGTCATAATCACGATTTTTTTCACGTTCCCGGATCGTCTCGGGACTGGTCCCCTTTTCCATCAGCTGTTTTGTGATGCGATATTTTTCCATGAAATATATGCATTCACTTGCATACATTGCTGCAATGTCTCCTTGGCTCCAAATTTCTTTGTTTGTTTCGTTTGTTTCGTTTGTTTCGTTTGTTTCGTTTGTTTCGTTTTCTCTGGTCATAAAACCTACCTCCTGACTGAATCATGTCACTTTGACAGTATGGATTCCATACAGCTTCGGCAACAGCCGAGAAATCAGCATGTGATTCGGGCAGCGCCCGATTTTATGACGGACTGTCCGTCAGTTTCTCCGTTTTGGCAATAAAAAGGTGCTTCACCTGTGACAATCAGCCATGGCTCAGCACCTTTTTTGCAAATCATTCAGTTTCCATCAGACCGGATGTTCTTATCGCAGTTCTGCTGAACTGATCCATCCGTTCCTTACACAGGCATTCCAGATCCCGTGATCAACATTTCTGTCTGTGACATAGTCAGCCTTTTCCTTCAGTGCAGCTACTGCATTTCCCATGGCAATGCTCGTCCAGACAGAATCAAACATGACAAGATCATTCGTGTCATCTCCGAACACGACTACATCAGAGAGATCACCATTGACTGCCTTCATCATCCGCAGAATGCCTTCTTTTTTTGCGTCGTACTGGAATACGACATATTCTTTATGCAGTCTCAGATGGCCCAGTTCATTGACCCATTCCGGTTCTGCTTCAGCTCTGTATGCCAGATAGATCTTCAGAATATTCCGATTCTGCAGATCCATATGCGGATCATAATGATATGTTGTCAGTTCCCTGCGGAATCCTGCCTGTTCCAGGAAGCGGTAATCCTTCATATAGACGTCATCGCTGTCCTCAAGCATAACGATGTATCCGATCCCTGCATCCTCCGCATGGCGGATGATTGACAGTGCTGCTGCATGATCCAGCGGTTCATTGCTCAGCAGTTCACCTTTCAGTACAAGGCCGCCCCCGCCGCAGCAGACAACATTGTCGATGCCGATATTCTTTGCGAACTTCTTTGTTTTATACCATGCCCTGCCGGTAGCGATCGCTGTGAAATGTCCCTCTTCCTGAAGTCTTCTGACTGCTTCTTTGGCTGAGGGCACGATCTTGTGCGTGCTGTTGTCGGTCAGAGTACCGTCAATATCAAAGAAGAAATATTTACGCTTCATATACGGACACCTTTTCAGCATGGAAAAGACCATCTCTTTTTTCGACACGGATGATGAAATCAAATTTATCGTAATCTATACACATGCCGAAATCGTCCTGCGGGAATACATCATTCTGCAGCGGGTCGAAGAACTTTTTGCCTTCCGTATACATCAGATCGTGTGCCCTTTGTGCAATGTCCGCCAGCGGCTGTCCTTCGATCAGCGATTGGATATATTCTGCGCAGAGCTCATCCTCTTCCGTGTTCCGCAGGCCTTCCCATCCCATACATACAAGCGATACATTTTCAGGCCGTTTGCGGATGATCCATTCAGCAATCGCCTTGGCATTGACCAGACTGCCGGTCAGTATTTCCTCTGCTCCGGACGCGTGTGCAATGCCCTGGGTACCTGCGCTTGTCGTATGTACGACTGCATGTCCTCTGATCTTTTCGGGATCGACCGTTGAAGGAGAATTTCCAAAATCAAATCCCGGCAGGATCTTTCCGTGACGTTCTCCGATCAGTATGTAGTCCGGATGTTCCTCCTTCAGTCTGTAAGCTGTTTCCAGATCACCGACAGGGATCACTTCCTTTGCACCCCATGCGAACAGATAAGCTTCCAGTGTAAATGCGCGGAATACATCGATGATCACTGTCAGTCCGTCTGCCTGATCAGCACCTTCCAGCATATGAAGTACTTTGATCTTCATCAGTAATAATCCTCCCGGTCGTATTGACCTTTGAGTTTTTTATATCGTTTCTGCAGTAATTCTGCTTTGCGTTTATAAGCTGCACGGTCGATCAGAAAAAGGGTGATCCCGACGATTCCGAATATATAATGTCCAAAAACATCAGTGAACGAGCGGAATGAAATACTTCCGGTACTGATGGAATAAGCATCTATAGCAAACTGTATGACGATTACGATAATACCTGTAACTGCCAGCATATTTCCTCCTGACAATGCTATATTTTAGCGCAGGTTGACTGGAACGAAAAGTCTGCCGTGTTTTCCCTGCCGGTCATATAGTACAATTGGATCAGGAGAAAGACAGTTATGGAACAAGTAAGAATTGCATACACAGTGAAAGGCAGCGGTCGTCCGCTGATCATTCTGCATGGCAATTCCGAGGATCATACGATCTTCAGAGAAGCAGCAGATGTACTGGCTCATTATTTCACTGTATATACTCCTGACAGCAGATGTCACGGACAAAGTACTGACACTGAAGAGCTGCATTACAGGGATATGGCTGATGATATGATCCGGTTCATGGAACAGCTGGATCTGCGTGATGTCATCTTTGCAGGTTTCAGTGACGGCGGGATCGTCGGATTGATTGCTGCAGCGAAATGTGACAGGATCACATCTCTGATCACCTGCGGTGCCAATGTTACGCCTTTCGGCGTTGCGTCATGGCTGCGTCTTATGATCAAAGGCATGTATCTTGCTTCAAAAGACAAAAAGATGGGTTTAATGCTGAATGAACCTGATATCTCTGATCAGGAGCTGCAGTCGATCAAGGCAAAGACATTGGTATGTGCCGGAAGCAAGGATCTTGTGAAGCTTTCGGAAACCGAACATATTGCGGAGATGATTCCCGATGCGGAACTACTGATACTGCCTGAAGAAACACATACCAGCTATACGGTGCACAGCACGAAGCTGGCTGATGTCATCCTGAACTTTGTGCTTTAGCAAAATAAAATCCTGGGATCTGATTCAGGGATCGTCCCAGGATACTTTTTTATTTTTTGCTGATTCTTGCCCAGAGTTCATCACTGAGTTTTTCGTTGAGCGGACGGTCCAGCAGTTCCGGCTCTTCGAGGAACAGCTGCATCATCTTGATTGATTTGGCGAAATAATAACCGTCAGCGATACGTTCATCGATCGTAAATCCAAGCTCAACACCATCTTTGAATGTGACCTGTTCGTTCTCAAAGAACGGGAGTTTTCCGTATTCGCCTACGACTACGAAGATCGATGTGGTTCCCCAGTTTGTCAGGTGATGGTATCCGGTCGGAAGTCCGATGGATCCGAGGTTGGCCAGTACGACAGAGGCATGATACGGGTCTGTTTCAACAAGTTCCTTCGGTACCATTCCCTTCTTTTCCAGCCAGCATACGGTTTTCAGTGCTGCACCTGAAACAAATTTAGGCAGAGCATTGAATTTATCCATAAAGGTGCTTGATTCGTCTCTGTATTCCTTGTTCTTCAGTTTGAGCAGCTGACGCTTCATTTCATTATGAACATCATCGATCGTCCATTCCGGTTTGGAGTGGATAAAGCAAAGGACTTCTCCGCCATTGTCACTGAATTCCTGCTTGACGGTAAAAGCTGCTGTCACTTCATTTCTTCTGAACATTTTGCAGTCATGAATGAACAGAGATAATTTGGAACGCAGTGTGATCGTCTTCAGCATTGCCGTGACGATGCACTGATACTGATTATATTTATAATCAGGATTCGTGCTGTTCTTTTTTTCGATGTATTTATTCAGGTTGGTCAAATCGATCTTGAATGTAAAGTATGCCATATTATCGCATCTGTCCGGATAGATAAACGGCATGATATAATGCATTGAATCGAGCTTTTTGATATAGGTTGCATCAAATCTGTTTCTCATATAATCTAAACCTCACCGTGCTATTATAGTTTTTTTTCTGCATTTTGTCTTATTTTTGTTCCAGCATTATAAAAAATCGGCATGCTTATGACATACCGACTTCTGCTACTTCATTCCGCGCGGAACGATTCTGCAGGGCTGTATTTCAAATCTGTCCAGCTGATACAGATCATTCAGCTTCCTGATATACAGCTCCGCCTCATAATCATCTTCAAAGATCTCACTGACCGTTTGATATTCTTTATCGTAGATTGCGTAATAGACCGGCTGAAACCGGATCTGATCGTCTGTCACGATACTGAATGCATGGCGTCAGCGATCTGAATGCTGAGTTTGTGATACCACAATGATACGATCCGCGGATCAAGACGGGCGTAGACTGCTGTACGCTCTGCCGGATCATGCCACAGATAGCCTGACCGGATCGCTGCCTTCTGCTCCTTGCTGAGGGAAGACGCGGCCAGTGTACGATCAATTGTTTTCAGTATCAGTCTTGATTTCCCCGGATCCTTCGGTGCCTGATATGCCATGTCTTTCCTCCTGAAGCTGTCTGATATGTTCCGACTGCCTGTACCAGTATAACACTGTATCCGCACGAAGACCCGTGCGGCTCATGCAGTCTGGGACTGTCCTTTCTTTCACCATGCAGTCTAACATACAAACACACTCTTCGGGTGTGAGATCATAATCGCTGAGCTTAAACGGATCGATTGACTGAAGCCAGATCTGACTGGCAGGAACTGAACTGTTGAAATGCAGTGCCATATTGATCACCTCCGTCATGATCATATGACACGGTGAGAAATGCGGTGTACCTGATATGGTACAGCACAATAAAATCATAAACTTCGTCACTGCATATCTACAGTTTGATGGCAGAATCGTATAAAATAGAACTGACTTAAGGAGATGTAAACATGGTAAAACATATCATTCTTTGGAAATTGAAGGACAGCTTAAACGCTGAAGAAAAAGAAACAGCAAAAAAAGAGATCAAAGAAGGACTTGAGGGTCTGAAAGGCAGGATCGAGGGACTTACCGATATTCATGTCTATACAGACGGTCTGGCATCTTCCAATACGGACATTATGCTGGAATCCGTTCACACTGACCGTGATGCCCTTGCTTTCTATGCCGGCCATCCGCTTCATGTTGATGTTAAGGACAACATCATTGTTCCGAAAGTATCCGGCAGATACGCATTTGATTTTGACTGCTGAAAACGGTTAAAAAAGCCCAAATAAGCCGCAGGAGCTTTGTGATCCTGCGGCTTTATGTTTGGTTTGAGTTATTTGAGCGACTCGGCTGCATTGTTGAGTGCTGTTACAGCATTCAGCGTGCGGGGATAGCCGATATACGGCATCATCTGGGAGATCACGCTCATCATAAACGCATGATCATTGCCGTTTTTCAGGTTAGCCTGTGCATGGGCTGTCAGCTGAGGTTCAACGCCGCCCTGGGCAGCAAGATAGCAGAATGTGATCATTTCACGCTGCTTCAGTTCAAGGCCTGTTCTTGTGTAATAATCTCCGAAGCAGTTATCCGCAAGCCATTTGGAAATATGACTTGTTTTATATCTTCCTTTCATCTGAGGCCCGAACAGTATTACCTGCAGGTCTTCGCCTGCCTGAAGTCTTGTTTCAGGTGTGGTAGTAGACTGATTTTCCAGCGGAAGCTCATATCCGTGCGCCAGGAAGATCTCATTCATTGCAGGTACAAACGGACAGACTCTTCCCATTCCCAGGTAATCAATCGCCTGGTAAACGACTTCACGGATGGCAATCGCGGATACACCATCATTCAGGGCACGCGGCAGGACATTTTTAAACTCATCGATTCCCTGGCATCCAAGCAGTGCTGCCAGAATGCACAGGTATCTGTTTTCTGTATTCAGGGTAAATCCTTCTTCGTATACTACTTCATCGAATGCGAAATGATCGATGATACTCATTAATTCCGGATCGGTTTTTCTCAAGTCCATAGTTGATTCCTCCTGAAATAATCATAAACGATTTTGGTCCCTTTAAGCCGCTTTTTTATTTACCTCGTGGATCCATTTTCCGCTCAGCAGACGGTTGATGCACCAGATGCTCTTGATGATCAGATCCAGTTTCAGGCAGATCATGGTCAGCCATGCCGGCCAGTGCAGTATCAGACCTGCAAGTGCGCCGGCGGGAATCGATACGACCCAGAGGAACAGGATATCTGCTTTCATCAGGAACTTTGTATCTCCGCCGCCTCTCAGTACGCCTTTGGTCATGACAGACTGGATGCACTGGAAGAATACGATAAATACATGCGACATCATCAGCTGTTTTGTAATGACAACTGTATCAGGTGTCAGACTATACATTTTCATGGACAGCGGTCCGAATATTCCGACCATCAAAGCTGCAAAAGCACCCATGATAATGGAAAGCAGATAGAATGTTTCACCCTGCTGCAGAGCTTTCTCTTTATCTCCTGCACCGATCGTCTGACCGACAATGATGCCGGAAGCGTTGGAGACGCCCTGAATGATAACAGTACAGAGACGTTCAATGACCATGCAGATGGCATTTGCGGCAACAACTGCAGAACCCATATGTCCAAGAACGACCGATACGACATTGTTGCCGAGTCCCAGCATTCCGTCAGACAGAAGTACCGGAGCTCCAAGACGGAAGTAGTTCGCAAAGAACTCTCCGGAGGGATTATGCTTGAGATCTCTCAGGCGAAGTCCAAGTGTCTGGTCTTTGTGCAGGATATACCAGAATGTGACTGCAAATTCTGAAAGTCTTGCCAGCAGTGTGCCAAGCGCAGCACCAGCGATCTCCATTCTGGGAGCACCCAATTTACCAAAGATGAACACCCAGTTGAAGAAGAGATTGACGAAGAACGATACGATCGATACATACAAGCCCAGTCTGGGCTTTCCGACTGAGCGCATCAGCTGTGCGCCTACCAGGCTTGTACCGTGGATAAAGAATACGAATGTCGTGATTCTCAGGTATTTGATGCCGTATGCGATAACCTCGGGCTCGCTTGTATAGATCGTCATGATCTGCCGCGGGAAGATCCATGTCAGCAAAGCAAAGAACAGACTGACACCTGCTGCAAGCCTGAGTGCCATGTTGAAGGTTTCCCTTGCCTTTTCTTTGTTTCCGGCACCCCAATACTGTGCGGAAAGAACGCTTGAGCCGCCGATGATTCCCATGCAGAAAATCGTAAAGAAGTTATAGTACTGATTGGCCAGGCTTGATGCGCTCAGCTGCATTTCTCCGAATGAACCGAGCATCATCGTATCCAGCATATTAACGCCCATATTGATCGCCTGCTGGATCGCGACCGGCAGCATGATCACCAATACTCTCCGGTAAAAACCGGGGTCTTTGATAATTGTTACTTTTTTCATATGTCTCCCCCATTTGCACATGAATATTCTATTGCCGTTTGCAACTATTGTAAACAGCAATCATTTTATAATTCATAAAAGGATTTTTTATCACCGCCGAAAAAAGGATACACCCTGTACAAGGCGTATCCCTGGAAGATATTGATCTGAATATTCCTGTCTAGATATGCAGCAGTGTTGTTGCAAATTCGAAATAGATCAGCAGTGAGATCGCATCGACGATCGTTGTGATGAACGGTGATGCCATGACTGCAGGGTCAAATCCAAGTCCTTTTGCAAAGATCGGCAGTGTGCATCCGACCAGTTTTGCGGCAAATACAGTGAAGACCAGTGTCAGACAGATGACAAGAGCGACTGATACTGTGATCGGGTTATGGAACAGAAGCCGGTCGACCAGCATTAATTTTCCAAAGTTGCATGCGGCAAGGATCGCGCCGACAATGACAGCAACACGCATCTCCTTCCAGATGACCTTTCCGATGTCTTTCATAGAGATCTCATCCAGTGAAATACCACGGATGATCGTAACGCTGGCCTGTGAGCCGGAGTTTCCGCCTGTATCCATCAGCATCGGAATGTATGCTGTCAGGATCGTGACTGATGCAAGCGCATCTTCAAACGACGAGATGATCTGTCCGGTAAATGTAGCCGATACCATCAACAGCAGCAGCCAGGGAATACGTGACTTGACGGTTTCCATGACGCTTGTGTTGAGATAAGGCTTGTAGGATGGCGAGATAGCTGCCATACGTTCGATATCTTCGGTCGTTTCTTCAACCAGGACGTCGAGAGCATCGTCGATCGTAACGATACCGACAAGACGGTTCTCTTTATCAACGACGGGCATTGTCAGGAAGTCGTATTTTTCGAATTTGCGCGCTGTCATTTCCTGGTCATCCAGAGTAGATGCGGAGATGACGCCTGTGTCCATGATCTCTTCCAGCGTGTCATTTTCATCTGACAGGAGCACTGTACGGATCGAAACAAAGCCCAGCAGATGTCTGTCCGCATCAACGACATACATGACGTTGATCGTTTCCATATCCTGTCCGACACGGCGGATCTTTTTCAATGCATCCTCCACTGTCATCGTGCTCTTGAGATCGATATACTCGGTCGTCATGATCGAGCCGGTTGAGTCTTCAGGATACTGCAGGATGTTGTTGATATCTCTTCTTGTTTCCGGATCAGCCGTTGAAAGAATGCGCTTCACAACATTTGCAGGCATTTCTTCAATAATATCTACGGCATCGTCCAGATACAGTTCATCGAGGACTTCTTTCAGTTCGGCTTTTGAGAAGCCTTTGATCAGTTTCTCCTGAGAGTCATTTTCAAGTTCGACAAATACTTCGGCAGCCAGTTCTTTCGGAAGCAGACGGAACACGATCGGGATCGTATCTTCCGGAAGTGTTTCCATGATGTACGCAATATCGATTGGTTCAAGTTCAACGATCGTTTCCCTTGCTAGTACATATTTCTTCTCATTCAGATAAGACTCCATTCTTTCAATGAGATCTTCAAGTCCTTCTCTCTGATATGTCATACTTCACCTCCGGTTTTGTTATGCGATGCTGATCACTTTTGTTTCATCAAATCTGTTCATGACCTCATCAAGTGTTGTTTCATCCATTGTTGAAGCGACTGCATTCGCCATGGCCCCAGCCCATCTGAGTGCGTCTGCAGGTTCTACGCCTTGTGTCCGCTTGCCGATATATGCCGCAAGAAGCGCATCGCCTGCGCCGACTTTATTGACCGGACGGCATTTAGGATGGCTGAGACAATACATCTGTTCCCCTATCATCAGTGCAGCATCGTTGCTGTCGATCGTCAGCAGGATATTCGTCAGCCCTGTTTCACGTATTTTCACGAGTGCTTCCTTGGCATTTTCCGCAGTGACATCCATATTCAGCAGTGCGCCGAGTTCCTTTTCAGTCAGTCTGACCAGCTGCGGTCTGCAGTCGCAAAGCTGCTGCAGAGAAAGCTGTACAGAATCGAGCACAACAGTCGTTCCGCGTTCATGCAGTTCTTCACACAGTTCCTGCACAAGCATGGCATTGAATCCCCGGATCAGAGAGCCGCAGATCAGGACGATATCATCTTTTGATGTTTCTTCAAACGCACGCAGGATATCATTGCGGATGAATTCATCTGCATAGGGTCCTTCACCGTTGACTTCCGTTAATTCTCCCTCGGAATACATCTTGAGATTCACACGGTTATTGCCGTGTGCCTTGACCGGTACCAGACGGATAAAAGGATAGTCTTTGAATGAATCCTGAATATAAGCACCTGTGAATCCTGCCAGTACTGCCACTGCATAAGATGGAATGGACATGATACTGAGATCTCTTGACGCATTCAGGCCTTTGCCGGCCGCTTTGAAACGTTCGTTTTTGCCTCTGTTGACGTTGTTCTGTTTCAGTTCGCCTGCTGTTTCCATATAATAGTCAACAGCCGGATTCAAAGTCAAAGTGTAAATCATATTCCATCCTCATTTCCAAATTGTTCAATGCATCTGCGGTATGTATCGATCACATGGTCACACCATGCGTCAAACTCTGGGTCTTCCTTCTTGAGTTCCGGATGTTCATCCATATATGCAAGATACATCCGTATTCCCTCCTTCATGGAGATCTTGAATTCTGCCCTGCCGATCACACGCTCAAGCTTTGACAGATCAAAGATATTCGAATAGTACTTATCCCCTCTGATCGACTGATCAAAGCGGTACTTTTTTGATAATGCAAGCATCTGTGTCGGGATATGGACGATATGCACTTCCTTTCCCATTGCCTCACCCAGTGCGCGATACAGGTTGTTCCATGTATAGGGTTCCGGGTTGACGATCAGGTATGCTTCTCCGACAGTTTTTTCGTTGCCGACCAGCCCGATAAAGTTTCGTGCAAAATCATCGGCGTGTGTGCCTGCCCATACACCTTCACCATCGCCATGGACGATCACTTCTTTATCACGCAGGATCCTGGAAATAACCGGCCAGTATCCGCCGGGTTTGACACTGAGCGGGAGCCTGTGATCTGAGTACGTCTGTGTAGGACGCACGATCGTTACCGGAAATCCATGCTCACGGTATTCCTGCATAAAGTATGCTTCGCATTCTGCTTTGGCTGCGCCATATGAAGAATATTCATTGCCTAAAGGCAGTGATTCATTCACATTGACGGATGTGTCGTGATTCAGTGCAACATTGGTGCTGATGAAAATAAACTGCGATACTTTTCCGGCAAACAGGCGCACCATCATTTCAGCCTGTGCTTTCTGAAACAGAATGAAGTTGATGACCGTATCAAAAGAATATCCTTCCAGGAGTTTTTTCAGTCCTTCTTCATCATTTGCGTCCCCGATCAGTCTGTGAACATGACTGCCGAGCGCATCGGAACGTTTTCCCCTGGTGAGCATATAAAGCTCAATATCCGGGTTTTCCGACAATAAATGTGCTACAGGCGCAGAGATCGTGCCTGTGCCGCCGATCAACAATATTTTCTTCATATTGCACCTCTTTGACATTAACTATTGTAACGCATGTTGAAAAGCAAAAAAGCAAAAAAGCAAAAAAAACATGAAGGACCATGGGCTCTTCATGTTCTGATATACACGATCACTTCTGTGTTTTTTCAGCTGCTTCTGTGATCAGGGCAAGATCTGCGTCTTCAACTTTCAGATCCAGCACTTTCACTGTGTCAGCCATTGTCTGCCTGCGGCGGAAACCTGTCAGCAGATTGAGATTCTCATACTGCGTTAATGTCCATGCCTGAACCAGATTTGCCATTGAGCAGCCGTATTTTTCACACAGCGGTTCCAGTTGATCAAACAGTTCCAGAACTGCACTGCGCATCGGTTCTTTGCTCCAGATGCGTGTGGAACGTACATCTTCTTCAGGCCACTGGGTCGCGACGATCTTGCGTGAAGTCAGGCCGCCTTCCTCAAGGACACCATATGCCTGAAACATTGTGCCGTATTCTTTGCATGCATCGAAATATCTGCGCTGCTTCTGTGACAACAGGCTGAATTTCTCCTGTACGCCTGCAACAAGTCCGTACTTGGAGTATTCCTTCAGATCATCAGGCGTACTGTTGGAGAGAAAGACTGTGCGGATCTTTCCTTCTTTGATCAGTTCCTGAAGTTCATTCATCGTTTCTTCAGGACTGACAACGGAAGACATACGGTGCACGACCATGGAGTCAATGCAGTCCAGGTCCATTCTCATCAGGGAATCTTCTACATCCTTGCGGATCGCAGATGCGTGATGGTCTTTCATTACGGTATATCCATCCCTGATGTATTCGAATTCTCCGCCTTCATTGCGCCAGTTCAATGAACATTTGGTCTGTACAATGAAGCGGTCTCTTCTTCCCTTCAATGCCTTGCCAAGGATCGTTTCACTTGTGCCGATACCGTATACAGGTGCTGTATCTATGTAATTGATACCAAGATCTGATGCATAATCAAGAAGGTCACTGATTTCCTTGACATCCAGTGACATGTCACTCCAGACTTTGCCTCCGCCCAGGCCCCATGCACCAAACGATATACGTGATACTTTAATGTCTGTTTTTCCGAGATTCTGATACTTCATTAATTCCTCCTATTCCAGAATGACGATCCTTCCTTCAATTCTTGCATTCAGTCCCTGATGAACTGACAGGTATTCTTCAATGATATTGTTGACTGAAGTAGCAACAACGCGCGGGCGCATATTTGCTTTAACTTCTTCAAGCGGGACATTGAAAAACTGGTCAAAGTTATTGTAGTGATAATTCTGCAGTGCGATGAGATAGAACCTGTCGTCTTCAAAAGGTTCTCCATGGAAGCTTAGTTCTTCGATCGTATGAGTCGATTTCCGGTAAACGATCCGTACTCCTTTGGAATACTGATAGAATTCCGTATGCCCTTCCCATGCTTCGTCACGAAAAATAAACTGTATCATTCTCCTGAACTGGGCACCGGTCACTTTCAGCATCCATAATTTGTCATCATACGGTGTGTTTTCCAGCATATCCTGGTATTCCACGATGGGACCCATGACTTCTTTCCGGATCGAACCGGAGCCGAACATCATGATGTCGAACGAGCTGTCATCCTGCATGATATCAGAATACAGGTTCCCCATTTCGGTTTCCTGGGTTCTGGATGGATGATGCAGAGGTCTGGCAAACCTTGTGATCAGCCGTTTGTACTTTGCGTCAGTTGCGGATTGGTATGTTGCGATCATGTCGTCCATCAGCCTGTCCTTGCGGCAGGTCCGCTCATCAATATGAACTGCCTCCCAGTCACAGCGGGTAAGTTTACGGGCATCTTTGTCATATTCAAGATCAAATCTTCCGATCAGACCTGTTCCCCAGCCTGCCTGGACGATGGGAATGTTGTTCACAACTTCCATGTTGTCCATAAACGTATGGGAGTGTCCGCCGATGATCAGATCGACACCGCATCCCTGATCAAGCAGTTTTGCCAGTTCACGATCTTTTTCAATTCCGATATGTGTCAGCAGTACAGTCAGATCGGTATCGCTGGTGCGGTAGTTGTCACAGATAATGCTGACCTGGCGGGCTGCCTCTTCTATATCGATGTATGTTCCTATGACCCGCTCTGTCCTGGCTGCAGCCAGAACTTCTTCTGTCAGGATACCGATAAACAGGATCCTCAGTCCGCCTGTCTCAATATTGAGATATGGTTTGAACAGTCTGGTGTTGCTGATGGTGACGTACAGATTGGCATTGATGATGGGAAATCGTGCACATTTTTCAAGAAACAGAAGATGGGCAATTCCATAGTCTACTTCATGATTGCCGACTGTAGTGACATCCGGTTTCAGGATATTCATCAGTTCGATCGTAGACAGACCGAGATATTCCGAGTCAATGATCGACCCTCTGAACATGTCTCCGGCTACGGCATAAATGACGTTTTCTTCTTCCCGCCGAACTTTTCTGACATAGCCGCTCAGTCTGCTGATACCCCCGATCTCGTGTCCGTCCTTGTGCTCCGGCAGAAATCTGCCGTGCAGGTCGTTGGAATGAAGAAGTGTCAGTTTTCTGATATCGGTCATAGCAGCCTCCTTTCAGTCTGTTATGATTGTGCTCCTTCCGTTAGAACGATACCCCTGTAATAGAACAGGCTTCCGATAGCACAAATGCATAGAGGAATTGCGACAATGAGTACCAGTGCAATGGCAAATGAAGTGTTCATAGTGCCCGCAGATACAAGTGAAATATAAATGTTTATAAGGTAGATCATAGAAATCAGCAATACAGATCCGTAGTATCCGAATACTTCTTTTCTCGTAATGCTTTTCAGCTGTTTCATGGTATATCCGATTCTGGACAGAGATGCAAAATGGCGTTTCCGCTCGGAGAGTTCAGTAGAATAGCGGAACATAAGCGCCATCGCCTGAAGAACACTCAGAAAGATATAGGACATTGTGATCATGACTTTGACCATAGGGTTTGATTGATTGGTTACCAGAATGGATGCCATGATGATGACTGACACCAGAAGAAGATACATGGCGAATTTCATAACCTGCAGGTCCTCTCTGATAAAGCCGAGGTAAGCGATGCGTTTGGGCTCGGACTTGCCTGCAGAGATCATCCTTGTGATGAACGGACGTATGATCCATCTCAGTATTCCGTTGAAGCCGACCATGCCGATGCATGCAAACAGGACGATCGAATCGCGGTTCGCATAGAATGTATAGACCGGTGCAAGGAACATGAACAGCCAGAATATCTGGCGCATCCAGTTCGGAATTGATTTCAGGTAGAACATGGACCCCTTCTCGCCTTTTGAAGCATTTCTCTGATTGATCAGAGAAGCTGCTGAGTTGAGGTATGTAAAGCTGAGGTTCATAACAACGATCCAGCATACGATAAATGCAAGGATCACATATGTATACAGTTCACCTCTGGGTACCGGTTCTATGATATGCGTGCCTCCCGGCAAAACTGAGGCGACGATCATGTTCAGAGGTGTCATCAGGAATCTTGCGATCAGGATGCCGGAAGGAATTGCCAGCAGCATCAGCAGACTGGTCTGGATCAGCAGATATCCTGCTATATGAACATACGTGGCTCCGGATACAAGTCTCACTGCAAGATCCTTGGATTTGTTTTTGACATAGTAGTCATTGGCAAAGAATATATCGGCACAGCAGATCAGCACTGAGATCAGCGTTATGATCGTGATGATATTATCAGACGATTCACCCAGCGACATGCC
Source organism: uncultured Erysipelotrichaceae bacterium (assembly GCA_946622165.1). Lineage (GTDB taxonomy): Bacteria > Bacillota_I > Bacilli_A > Erysipelotrichales > Erysipelotrichaceae > Bulleidia. The sequence goes on along the minus strand of CAMOPG010000016.1, from coordinate 3,190 downwards.
GATCGATTCATCCATAGCAATATTGAAATAAAGATACATAAATGTAGTCGTCAGCATCAATGTGAGCCAGTAAAAGAATGCTCGTGATTTATCATGTTTCAGTGATCTCATTGCTTCTTTGAATATCATATTGCATCCTGCCTTTTAATAAGAATAACATGAAATGTTTTGAGAAAACAGAAAGCCGCATTTCTGCGGCACAGTGAATTTATTTTGAAATGGCTTTGCAGGCGCCTGCTTTGACCGTAACCGTCCCCAGAGGTGTGATAAACTCAAGGTCTTCGTTTCCGGTGTTTTCCAGATAAACCGTGTCAAATTCTTTATCCCATGAGAAGAATTCGATCCTGCCGTATTCCGGATAGTAAGCAAAGTGCGTTCCGGGGATCGTTCCGTCGATCAGAACAGTGTCTTTGTATGTACCCGGTCTGACTGTATAGGAATCCGTGTAGATATAGTTATTAGCCTTTTTCATCAGCATTGCCAGATAATAATAGGCACTCTGATGTGAGAACCTCAGTACCGCCGCATTCTGAACAGCCGGATCGATCAGAGTGACCATTTCGGCTTTTTCCTGTTCCCTGCGTTCATCGACTGCGCCTTCCGTCCAGCGTGAAATATCCAGTGCTTCCTGTTTCCCCTGCAGATATTCTACCGGAATGACATTTGTATCGATTCCTCCCACCTGACGATGATATGCATATGGAAGTTCGTATACCGAATGCTTGGTTTTGATCACCAACTTGTCTGCCAGATATGTGATTTCATGAACGCCGGTCGTTACGATCGACTTGCCGTCTTCGATCTTTTCGCTGTAATAAACATCTCCATGTCCGCACAGCACGCCGTCTACAGTTGACAGAAACCAGTTCCTAAGTTCAGCCATATCACTCACCTCTACCGTGTCATATTACCGCATACGCAAAGATCGTGCAAACACGTTGGATATTTCTTTTTTATTTTTCCGTTTTTGTTTATACTTGAACCATAACAAGGAGGGGTTATGCCTGAAATCGTACTTGAAGCAAAGAACCTGAAGAAGGTATATAACTATGGAACTGAGAATGCATTTGAAGCCCTGCATGATATCAACTTTCAGGTATACGAAGGTGAATTCATCGGGATCATGGGACCCAGCGGATCCGGCAAATCAACATTCATCAACAATATTTCAACGATCGACATGCCTACCAGCGGTACTGTTCTGATCAACGGTACATCTGTAAAGACCATGTCTGCCAACCAGATCGGCCATTTCCGCTATGAAAACCTCGGTTTTATTTTCCAGGATTTTAATCTTCTCGATACACATACGATGTTTGAAAATATCGCAATGCCCCTCTCGCTTGCGCATGTTGACAAAAGTGAGATCAGATCTCGTGTTGAAGAACTGGCTCAGCATATGCAGATCTCACATCTGCTGAATAAATTTCCCAATGAATGCTCAGGCGGTCAGAGACAGCGTGCTGCGATCTGCAGAGCACTGGTCAATCATCCGCGCATCATCGTAGCCGATGAGCCGACCGGCAACCTTGACTCAGTCAACTCAGCCGAACTGATGAAGATCTTCCAGGATCTGAATGAAAACAGCGGCGTCACGATCGTTATGGTCTCGCATGACCCTCTGATCACTTCCTATTCCTCCCGTCTGATCTACATCAAGGACGGCAACATCGAATCGATTCTGGAAAAAGGCGATCTCAGTCAGGATGAATATTTCAAGATGATCGTTGATATCAACTCGGCTGAATCCAGAGAGATCCTTCAGCAATGATCTTCAGAGATGCTTTACGATCCTTGAAAAAGGATATCGGAAGAGCATTTTTCTACTGGCTTACGTTTGTACTGACAACGATATTCATCTTTCTGTTTCTGAACATCGCAATGTCGGAGGCTGTCGGTGTTACCTTTGTCAATACCGCCAACACGGATATATCTACGAATGTCTCATTGATCCTGATCGTGATCTGTATTATCGAGATCATCTTCGCAAATGATTTCTATGTCCGTTCAAAAGCCAGAGATCTAGCTGTCAGGCTGGTCTGCGGAGCTACATATCTGCAGCTTGCCGAATATCTTCTGATACAGACATTTATCCTGCTGGCAATTGCAATACCTGTCGGCATCATAACTTCACTGGCCTTGATACCTGTGATCAATACGGTGCTGTATACGATCATACAGACAGCATTTACGGTAACGATCGTACCGAAAGCCGTGATCATCACTTCCGGTATCCTGATCGGAGTTATCTTCTGGGCAACCTTCCTGAATCTCGGTTTTGCCTACCGAAATACGGCGGCAGGAATGCTGAATGAATCATCCATCAAATATGATTCATCTGCGATCCTTCCGATGGGAAATTCCAATCAGAAACTGTCGCAGATCATCGCTGTGCTGATGCTTGTAATTCCCGTATTCCTGTTTTTCTGGAATCCGGACGCCTCGATCATTTCTGCATTCATCGGAATTGCAGGAATATCCGGCTGCCTTACAAAAGTCATCAACCCGGCACTGACAAATTATGTCGATCATAAGAAACCGGACCATCCGTTTATCCTGACAGGCGTTGGTTTTATCAGAACTGACATACAGATCCTGAAATGGAATATCCTGCTGCTTCTGGTCACGGTCATCTTCCTGGTGTCTGTACTCATCACAGCAACGGAAGCCCAGGAAGTAACATTGGTACTGCTGTCATATATCGTCATGAACATCCTTCTGTCACTGGCGATCATGTTCAGATATTCCACCGAACTGCAGAGCCGGTTCAAATACTTCCGTGCACTTGAGCAGATCGGATTCATGCACGAAGATCAGGAAAAGATCATACGGATCGAAGTGGCCGGTCTTTACGGAATCGTCCTGTTTACCATTCTGATCTATATCGGCAGTCTGATGTTATCACTGGTTATGGCAGGCCGCATGGAACTGCAGAATGCAGTCATACTCATCTTGTTCTTCGCCGTCCCGTTTATATTGTGCGGCATCTTCTCACAGCACTACTACCGGAAAGCCGTACTCATACACAGTGCAGGCGAAGGACAAGGATCCACACGATAAATGACACCCAGAAACCTGATACGGGAAAACCTCTGTCACAGGCTGTAATTGAATACATTTCCGATCAGATTTCACTTCCTGCTTCAACGACAGATAACTGCATTGCGTGCAATGCCCGACATAGCTGTCT
>CAMOPG010000015.1:0-29948 GCA_946622165.1 uncultured Erysipelotrichaceae bacterium | reverse complement strand
GAAAAAAACCTGCAGGGGAGGCGACGCCTCCTTTTCTGCAGGCTTTTATCATGCATATCAGAAACTCAGATGCGGAATATGATCGTGATGAGTTTGAAGATGCAGAAGAATACGTTGATCACAAAGATCGAGAACAGGATCAGACCGATTGTATAGCGCGGTCCGTCTCCGCAGAATTTCCGTATGGCCTCCAGCATCGGGTTATCATAAGCATCACGCAGGAACATAAAGTTTCTGTCAAATACGACATCAACGATGTACATGATGCCGATCAGCACAAGGATCTTCGCGATCGATCCCCACAATGCGGAATAGACAAGCGGTATCTCTCCGCATACAAAGCGCGCAGTCACATAGGCAATGATCAGTCCGTGATACAGGAACTGATGAATGGAATAGAAGTTGATTGCCGGCAGTGCCTGGGTAGTCGGAAATACAACAGCCATGATGGCTCCGGGCAGGAAAAGCGTCAGCAGCATCACTCCGAAGAACGGCACGGAAGCGCTGATCGAATCCAGAACGATAAAGTATGCACCGAAGCTGCATATCTCCAGAGGCAGGTATTCACTGATTTTTACGCCTGTTTTTGCCATCAGCACCATTTTGAAAATTTCAGATATCATCAGAGCTGCAGCGATCACACGCAGGATCGTCATCTTGACTGTATGATCAGCTCCCGCATAAACGAATGCGATAACCGCAGTAAAAAGAGCAGTCAAAACCATCCAGTTCAGGTGCGCTTTTGCAAACTGTCCGTATCCCATCCCCTCCGGGATGTGGTCCCTGTGTGTCCAGAAATATTTCATAGCCGTTATTATAGCGTACTTATTACTTTTGTTAATACTTATTTTTATTCAGCATGCCCTTTTGATTAAATATACAATTCTGCATTTATGTATAAAAAAGAACATAATATGGTCTTCAGACAGGCAAATTAGGTTAATCGTGTATGCGGTTGCCCAGGCACATACGCACAAAGTCCGGATCAAAATGCTTTGCCCGTGAGCCTGAATAACCCATATCCAGTGATGAGATCTGCTTCATCTCTTCATCAGTCAGCGTGAAATCCCAGATATCAAAATTTTCGATGATCCTGTTTTCATGCACGGATTTCGGTATGACAACGACATTTCTCTGCACATTCCATCTGAGCAGTACCTGCCCGACTGTTTTCTGATGCGATGCAGCGATCGCTTTGAGCATCTCGTTCTCAAACGGATTGTAACGGCCGCCTCCGAGCGGTGCCCAGGCTTCCGGTATGACATGGTAGTATTCCATTGTTTCAAGTGCTGCTTCCTGCGTGTAATAGGGATGCAGTTCCACCTGGTTGACCATGGGTCTGATCCGTACGGTCTCGCAGAAGTTTGTCAGAATATTGGGATAGAAGTTGGAAACGCCGATCGCTCTGAGCTTTCCGTCTTCATACGCCTTTTCCATAGCTCTCCATGCAGCAAAATAGTCACCCATTGCCTGATGGAGGAGATAGAGATCCAGATACTCCAGACCGGATTTTCTGATGGACGCATCAATGGCAGCTGCAGCAGTCTCCTCATTGACCATGTCCTGCACCCACATCTTGGATGTGATGAACAGTTCTTCTCTGGTGCAGATGCCTTCTGCGATCGCTTCACGTACAGCATCGCCGACAGCGTCTTCATTGGTGTAGGCTGCAGCCGTATCGATCAGACGGTAGCCTGCACGTATGGCAGCCAGCACGGACTTCCTGCATTCTTCTTTGTCACGGACCTGAAAAACACCGAATCCTTCAAGAGGCATCTTCAGACCGTTGCTTAATGTTCTGTATTCCATAAAACCTCCTTGTGTTCAGAACAAAATTCAATTCTGCTGTATGTTTTTGTCTTTCTGATCATATTGTATATGAACTGTACGGAAATTCAAAGAACCGTACATGACGGTACCCTGTTCTGCCGGGTCTGTCACCATAACAGGCATAACGCATGCACACAACAGTCCGATGTCTGTATAATTGGGAAGAAAGGATTCTTCATGAACATACTTGTCAACATACTGATCGTCATACTGGAGATCAAAGGTCTTTACGGCATTATTGCCGGACACGAAAAAGGAAAGCTGCTGCAGCATGGAGTTCATGCATTGAAGTATTTTACGGTGCTTTCCAATCTGTTTGCGATGATCACAGCCATGATCAATATCGGATTCATGATCATATACGGTCAGGAGACAGAGCTGCCTTTCTGGCTGGCAGAACTGAACCTGATGGCTGCTGTGGGAGTGATGCTGACATTCGTAACGGTCATGCTGTATCTCGGCAGGCTGTACGGATATGCGGAAATGCTGAAAGGGCCGAACTTTGAGCTCCATCTGTCAGGGCCGCTCTGCATGGCTGCCTGCTTCCTGTTCTTCATGGCTTTGCCGCAGATGAGCATCATGAGCACATTGCCTGCCCTGATCCCGGTCATCCTGTACGGGATATGGTATCTGTCGAATCTGCTGATCAACGGCATCAATCCCGGAAAGCACACGAATGATTTCTACGGGTTTGCCCGCGGCGGACTGAAAACAATTCCCATAGTATTTGCAGTGATGATCACTGTGACATGGCTGATTGCCCTGGGTTTATGGGCGGTTCGTTTCTGAAGCACGCATGAACAGCTCCATCGGACTGTTTCTGAGGGCTTTTTTATTTTCCTCGTAACTGTAACCATAAAAAATCCAGAGCCGTGGCGGATCGTGCGCTGGCGGTTCTGAATGGAGAATATGAGATCAATCTGGAATCGAATAATATAGAAGCTGTCATCCGCTTTGTTGCAAGAGGTCTCGGACTGTCCATCATTCCGAGTGTCTTTGCCCAGAACTATCAGGAACCGGAAAGGATCCGGTATTACCGTATGGAAGAAGAAAGTGAAGTATACCATGAATGGGCAGTTCTGTACGGAGACAGTCCTGAGCATCTTCCCAGACCATCAAGGGAACTATACCGTATCCTTTGTGAAGAAAAATCAATATTCCCGGAATTCCTGGGCTGATCATTTATGACAGAAGGCGTTATGCCTTCTGTTTTAAAAAAGAAGGATACGCGGGTATTCCTTCTTTCATGAACGTACTGTATTGACAAGATAGCGTATGACTTCAGCCGGATATTTTCCGGATGCTGTTTCACCGGTCACCATGACAGAGGATGCACCATCAAGGACTGCATTGTAGATATCACTGACTTCAGCTCGGGTAGGGACGGGACTGTTTTCCATGGAAGCCAGCATCTGTGTGACGACCATGAACGGACGTCCTGCTTCCAGGCATTTCCTGCTCAGGTATTTCTGGATCTTCGGAAGCTCCCATAACGGAACCGCATTGCCCAGATCCCCTCTGGCGATCACGATCTCATCGCACTCCGGGATCAGTTCATCGATCTGCCGGACACCATCCATGTTTTCGATTTTTGCAAAGATACGGATCTGTTCATTTCCTGTCTGTTTCAAGGCATGACGGAGATTGATCAGGTCCTGTTTTCCTCTTACAAACGGCAGCATCACTCCGTATACCTCATATTCTGCCGCATGCCTGAGATTTTCCATATCTGCTTCCGTCAATGTCGGCAGATGGAATGACTTTCCCGGTACAGCCAAAGACTTTCTGGAAGAAAGTGTGCCTCCCCGCAGTACGGTCACAAGGATGCCGGCGGACCGTTTTTCCAGTGCTTTCAGAAGGATCTTCCCGTCATCCAGCAGTATTTCATCACCTTCCTGCAGTTCATTCAGGATAATGGATGATACAGGGATATCATGCCCGAGCAGAACGGCATCATCATTCTGCAGCTCAAGAGGCTCACTCAGGGCGCCGATCCGTACTTCCGGGCCCTGCAGGTCGATCAGCAGTTTTGCGTGTTCACCTCCGGATGAGCGCATCAGCTGTATCATTCTGTCAGCCTGCAGAAGCGACATATGTGAAAGGTTGAGACGCATTCCTGTCATCCCTAGTTCAAACATTTTCTGCAGTATCGTGTGCTCCGCACAGGCGGGTCCGAGTGTTCCGTATATTTCAGTCATGAATGCAGTATAGCACAGAGACCTCATAAAGTGTCCTGCTGAGAATGGAAGCCGCGGCTTTCACTGCATGTGATTGTTTTTTTGCTTTGTTCGTGATACAACTGCTTTAAGGAATAAAGCCACAGGAAAACTGAATCATCTCGGAAGATGGATGCAGAAGAGACCGCACTGCGGAGCCGAAGAAGATCATTGCGATAAAAACTTTCAGGCAAAAGGACTGCATCCGGACGAATCTCCGGAAAGCCGAATATTTCAGCACCGACGATGCAATCCCGCACAGGGAGAATCTTTCAGGTCAAACAAACGGAGCGCGCAAAGGTTTCTTTGTGCGCTTTCATCATTGTGAGGGAGTACTTTTTATGGAAAAGAAAACGGTTCTGTATGACTGCCATACTGCGCTGAACGCCCGTATCGTACCGTTTGCGGGTTTTCTGATGCCTGTACAGTATACAGATATCCTGGAAGAACACATGGCTGTCCGTGAAAAAGCCGGACTGTTCGATGTTTCGCACATGGGTGAGATCATGCTCGAAGGAGAAGATGCAGTGAAGAACCTGAACCATCTTCTGACAAACGACTATACCGTCATGAAGACCGGCAAGGTACGCTACAGCCCGATGTGCTATGAGAACGGCGGCGTGGTGGACGATCTGCTTGTCTACAAGATGGGTGAGACAAAATACCTGATCGTTGTAAATGCTTCAAACAAGGATAAGGACTATGAATGGATGAAGCAGAATATTTCAGGCAATGTCACACTGAAGGACATTTCGGATGAAGTGGCGCAGATCGCACTGCAGGGGCCCTTATCAGACAAGGTTATGGAAAAACTGACTGCGCTTGACACACTGCCTGCGAAATACTACTCATTCAAAGAAAACGTCGATGTCGGAGGGATCAGGTGCCTTGTTTCACAGACCGGCTACACCGGTGAGTTCGGCTATGAGATCTACTGCCCGGCAGAAAAAGGCGTGCAGCTCTGGAACATGCTGATGGAAGCAGGCAAAGAGATCGGACTGATGCCGTGCGGGCTTGGCGCAAGAGATACGCTTCGTCTGGAAGCCGCAATGCCTTTGTACGGGCATGAAATGGATGAAACGATCACGCCGCTGGAGACCGGACTGGGCTTTGCGGTCAAAATGAATAAAGAAGAATTCATCGGTAAGAAAGCGATGGAAGAAAAAGGCGAGCCCGGTATTACTAGAGCCGGTCTGAAAGTGACCGGACGCGGGATCGTTCGTGAACATATGGATGTGCTGAAGGATGGCAATAAGATCGGCCATACGACCTCAGGAACCTTCCTTCCGTATCTGAAGGGTGCTTATGCAATGGCACTGATCGACCGCGCTTATGCACAGCCCGGAACAGCCCTTACCGTACTGGTCAGGGGCAGAGAGATCGCATGTGAAGTAACGGAACTGCCGTTTTATAAAAGGGGAGAATAGTCATATGAAGACACCAGCAGAACTGAAGTACACAGCAACCCATGAGTGGGTCAGAGAAGACAATGGCACTTACCTGATGGGAATTACCGATTATGCACAGGACCAGCTCGGAAGCCTTGTGTACATCAACCTTCCGATGGAAGGCGATGCAATGACAGCAGGCGAAGCATTCTGTGATGTTGAGAGCGTAAAGGCTGTTTCTGACATCATGGCACCGCTGAATGGTACGGTGACGGAAGTCAATGGCGAGCTGGAGGATGCTCCGCAGAAGCTGAATGAAGATCCGTACGGAGCCTGGATCTGCCGTTTTGAAGCTGAAGGTGAAGCAGAAGGACTGATGAGTGCAGAGGAATATGCTGCATTCTGTGAAAAGGAAGCGAAATAATGGGAAACTATTTGTCTGTAAATGATACGGACAGAAAGCTCATGCTTGAAAAGATCGGGACAACGGACGTAATGGAACTGTACCGTGATGTCCCGGCTGATCTGATCCTGAAGGAACCGCTCGATCTGCCGGAAGGAATGGCAGAGATGCAGGTACGCAGGTTCATGAGACAGCTGTCCGCGGAAAACAAGGTATACCCGGTGATCTTCCGCGGTGCCGGTGCTTACCGTCACTACATTCCGGCGATCGTAGATGAGGTCGCTTCCAAAGAGACCTTCCTGACGGCTTATACGCCGTATCAGCCGGAGATCTCACAGGGCATTCTGCAGTCGATCTTTGAATATCAGACAATGATCTGTGAACTGACCGGAATGGATGTTTCCAATGCAACGGTATATGACGGCGCCACTGCTGCGGCAGAAGCCGCTGCCATGTGCAGGGACCGCAGAAGGAATACCATCCTTGTCTCGGAAACAGTCGATCCCGAGACCATTGAAGTGGTGAAGACATACTGCTGGGCAGCAGGCACAAAGGTCGTAATGATCCCTGCATCCGCAGGCCTTACCGACATCAATGCACTCAAGGAACTGATCAATGCCGAGACAGCTGCAGTGCTGATCCGGAACCCGAACTATTACGGATGCCTGGAACCGGCGGAAGAGATCGCTGAAGTGACGCACAGCGCAAAGGCAAAGCTGATCATGAGCGTTGATCCGATCGCCTCCGCCATCCTGAAGACACCGCGTGAATACGGCGCTGACATTGCGGTAGGCGAGGGCCAGCCCCTTGGAATGCCGCTGTCATACGGCGGACCGTATCTTGGCTTTATGGCTGCCTCAAAGGATATGATGCGCAGACTTCCCGGCAGGATCGTCGGCGAAACAACAGATGAGGGCGGAAACAAGGCATATGTTCTGACGCTTCAGGCACGTGAACAGCATATCCGGCGTGAAAAGGCATCGAGCAATATCTGCTCCAATGAAGCACTGTGTGCACTCCGTGCCGCAGTATATATGGCTGCCATGGGCAGAAACGGGATGCGGGAAGCTGCTCAGCAGTGCGTATCCAAAGCACACTACCTGCAGAAAAGACTGGAAGAGATCGGTTTTGCCCGCAGGTATGAAGGCGAGTTCTTCTTTGAGTTCGTGACAGAGAGCCCCTGGCCGGCTTCCAGGGTCAATGCCGTGCTGGACAAGCATGATATCCTGGGCGGTCTGGAACTGCCGGACGGATCGATCCTGTGGTGTGCGACCGAATGCAATACGAAGGAAGAGATCGACAGGATGGTTTCCATCCTGAAGGAGGAACTGGCATGAAGCTCCTGTTTGAAAAGTCTGTTCCGGGAACATCCGGATGCTATATTCCCGCATGTGATGTGGAAGAATATGCACTCAGCGCATCTTATCTGCGCGAACAGGAAGCAGAGCTTCCCGAGATCAGTGAAAATGACCTGAGCCGTCATTACTCTGCACTGGAACGCCGTGCGTATGGTGTCAACGACGGATTCTATCCGCTTGGCAGCTGCACGATGAAATACAATCCGAAGATCAATGAAGTATGTGCCGGACTGGAAGGCTTTACACAGATCCATCCGCTGCAGCCGCTGGAAACGGTGCAGGGATGCCGGAAAGTACTGGATCTGTGTTCACAGTACCTGTGTGAGATCACAGGCATGGATGCCATGACACTGGCTCCTGCAGCAGGTGCCCATGGTGAATTCACCGGCATGATGCTGATCAAGAAATATCATGAAATGCGCGGGGATACGAAACGGAACAAAGTGATCGTTCCAGACAGTTCCCACGGCACCAACCCGGCTACCGGTACGATGAACGGCTTCCAGGTCATCAGCATTCCTTCAACGCCGGACGGCTATGTCGATCTGGAAGCACTGAAAGCTGCGGTGAATGATGAGACCGCAGGACTGATGCTGACGAATCCGAATACGCTCGGTCTGTTTGACAGGAATATCTGCGAGATCACAAAGATCGTTCATGAGGCAGGCGGACTCTGCTATTATGACGGCGCCAATATGAATCCTGTCATGGGGATCGTGCGTCCGGGTGATATGGGCTTTGACTGTATCCACCTCAACCTGCACAAAACATTCTCTACGCCGCACGGCGGCGGAGGTCCGGGTGCCGGAGCAGTCGGCTGCAAGTCTTTCCTGAAGGAATATCTTCCGTACGATACCGAGAAGAACGAACACTCGACCGGCAAGGTCAGAAGCTTCCACGGAAACTTCCTGGTCGTTGTCAAAGCGCTGGCTTATATCCTTTCACTTGGAAAAGAAGGTATTCCGGAAGCCGCGAAGACAGCTGTGCTGAACGCGAATTATCTCAAGAGTCTCTTGAGTGAAACATATACGATGGCTCAGTCGGGTTTCTGCATGCACGAATTTGTCATGACGCTTGAGCAGGAACACAAGGAAAAGGGATTCAGCGCGCTGGATATTGCCAAAGGTCTGCTTGACCGAGGCATTCACCCGCCGACGATGTATTTCCCTCTGATCGTCCATGAAGCACTGATGGCGGAACCGACTGAAACGGAAAGCAGGGAAACGCTTGAAGAAGCAGCACGCATTTTCCTGGAAGTCTATGAAGAGGCGTGTGCCGATCCGGAAGCGATGCATCACAAACCCGAAAAGACAGTGATCGGCAGACCGGATGAAGTGCAGGCCGCAAGAAAACCTGTACTGCGCTGGTATGCGGAGGGCACAGGCGATGCAGTATGATCTGATCGTCATCGGCGGCGGCCCGGGCGGATACCCGGCTGCTCTGTATGCGGCACAGCATGGTTTGAAAACAGCGTTGTTTGAGCAGCGTGAAACAGGCGGAACATGCCTGAACAGAGGATGCATACCGACCAAAGCACTGCTGCACAGTACAGAACAGCTGCGTGAGCTGCGCAGTTCATCTGTTTTTGATGGAACGCCTCAGCTGAATGTCAGCAATCTGTACGCCAAAAAGGACAGTATCGTTTCCTCACTGCGTGAAGGGATCACAAAACAGCTTGCCGCAGCAGGCGCTGAAGTGATCAAAGGCCATGCCGTGATCAGAGACGGTCATACAGTTGTCTGCGAAGGAACGGAATACACCGCGGAAAATATCCTGGTCGCAGCAGGTTCCGTGCCTGCAGCTTTGAAGATCAGCGGGATCACGCTGCCGGGAGTGATCGACAGTGACAGACTGTTCGACGATCTGCCCGAGCACGTTGCAAGACTGACGATCATCGGCGGAGGTGTGATCGGCTGTGAAATGGCTTCTGTCTTTGCGGAACTAGGCAGTGAAGTGACACTGCTGGAATACCAGCCGTACCTGCTTCCTTTGATGGACCGTGAGATCGGACGCAGTCTGCAGCCGATCCTGAAAAAGCGGAATATCAATGTGCAGTGCGGTGCGGAAGTATATGAGATCGTGCAGAACGACGGATCTTTGGAATGTCATTACCGTGTCAAAGGAAAAGAACAGTCAGTACAGGCTGATCTGATCCTGGTGTGCACCGGCAGGACAGCGAATATCACTGATCTTTTTGAAAAGCAGGATCTCGTGGAAGCTGACCACGGCATCATCGTTGATGAATCATTCAGAACATCTGTACCGGGAATATGGGCTGTCGGAGATGTGATCCGCGGCAGCATCAAGCTGGCGCATGCGGCAGAAGCACAATCGCTGTATGCTGCGGCACTGATCGCAGGACAGCAGCCTCAGACCGAACCACGTATCATTCCGGCCTGTGTTTATACCTCGCCGGAGATCGCATCCGTAGGCATGACGCTGGAACAGGCGAAGGAACAAGGCATCGACGCTGCCGCAAAGAAAGTCACGATGAACGCAAACGCAAGATCAATGATCGCAGAAGCAGAACGCGGATTTATCAAGATCGTATATGATCAAAGCGGAAAACTCATCGGTGCCCATCTCATGTGTGAGAGGGCTTCCGATATGATCGCAGAATATACAACAGCGATCCTCAGCGGTCTGACCGTCGGACAGCTGGCTTCAGCAGTCCGGCCGCACCCCTCATTCTGTGAAGCAGCTTCGCAGCTGTTTCTCTCAGCAGCGCAGGAACTTCAGAGACAATGATCAGTACCGGCAGGATCATCATCACGGAAAGCACTGATCCTTACCGCAACCTGGCTCTGGAAGAGCTCCTGATGAAGGAGGTCAGACCGCAGGAAGTCATTCTGTATCTATGGCAGAATGAGCGGACGGTCGTGATCGGCAGAAACCAGAATGCATGGCAGGAGTGCAATGCTGAACACATTCTTGAAGAAGGCGGGCATATCGCAAGACGAAAGTCCGGCGGAGGTGCTGTCTACCATGACCTTGGAAACCAGAATTACACATTGCTGTTCAGAAAAGAAGACATGGACGAAACGCTGCTGAATGAAGTGCTCTTCAGGACAGCAGAAAAACTCGGGATCCATGCCGAATTCACAGGCCGAAATGATCTGACAGCAGGCGGCAGGAAATTTTCCGGCTGTGCTTCCTATGACAACGGTCATACTGCTTACAGGCACGGCTGCATCCTGATCAGTACCGACACGGAGAAGATGCGGGAATATCTCACACCTTCCAGGATGAAGCTGGCTGCCAAAGGTGTTGCAAGCGTTGAGTCGAGAGTCGTCAATCTTTCCGAGTGCGGACATGTCACGCCAGCTTTATGGCGTGAGGCCATGATTTCCGCCTTCCAGGAAGTATTCCGGCTGACCGGCTGCGAAGTCTTGAACGATACCTGTCTGCCCGTCAGTATCAGTGAACTGAAGAAGCTGAGGAATGCATACAGTGATGAGACATGGATCTTCGGAAAGTTCCGGACATCCGGTCAGGAGCTTTCTCTGAAAACAGATCATGGTCTGTTTACGCTGCGGCTGACACTGGAAGATGGCCTGATCAAAGATGCCGAAGTGTTTACGGATGCGATGGACCCGGATGCAGCACCTGCCCTTGCACGAATGCTGAAAGGTCTTCCTTACCGGAAAGAAACGATCGACCGGGCAGTACTGGCTGCGGTCGGAAAACAGAACGATCAAACGGTCTGATGCGGGTCAATGCCCTGTACCGGGCCGTTTCTTTGTCTGCTATAATACGGGCAAAGGAATATACCCGGAAGAAGCCGGGAGAATCAGGAGAATCATATGGTACAGATGATCACATTGGGAAGTACCGGGATCAGTGTTGTTCAGAACGGTTTTGGTGCGCTTCCGCTCCAGCGTACAGACATGGAGACGGCAGTTTCCATTCTGCACAGAGCATATGAAGGAGGCATGCGCTTCTTTGATACAGCAAGGGCATACACCGATTCCGAGGAAAAGCTTGGTAATGCGTTTGCCGGAATACGGGAAAACATATACATTGCTACAAAGAGCCATGCACAGGATTCCGAAACACTTCGCAAAGAGCTGGAGATATCTCTGCAGAAGCTTCAGACAGACTATATCGATATCTACCAGTTTCATCAGGCAAAGCAGTGCTATCGGCCGGGTGATGGCACGGGAATGTATGAAGCGATGCTGGAATTCAAAGCAGCCGGAAAGATCAGGCATATCGGCATTACCGCACATATCCTGGAAGTTGCGGAAGAAGCCATCGAATCCGGATTGTATGAAACGCTGCAGTTCCCGTTCAGCTATCTCTCCGGTGAAAAGGAGCTGGAACTGATCCGCAAATGCAAAGAGCACAACATGGGCTTCATCGGCATGAAGAGTCTGGCAGGAGGTCTGATCACCAATGCCGAAGCAGCGATGGCATTTGCCTCACAGTTTGATAATCTGATCCCGATCTGGGGCGTTCAGAGAATGCGTGAACTGGAGGAATGGCTGGCGTTCATGGATCAGGACATTCACATGACGCCTGAGATCAAAGCATTTATTGCATCGGAACAGAAAGAACTGGCAGGAGAATTCTGCCGCGGCTGCGGTTACTGCATGCCGTGTCCGGTCGGCATCCAGATCAACAACTGTGCAAGAATGATCCAGCTGCTGAGAAGGGCACCGTCCGCCAAATGGCTGAACGAAGAAAATCAGGCACAAATGATGAAAATCGAACAATGCCTGCACTGCTATCAGTGTGCTTCCAGATGTCCTTACGGTCTGGATACGCCTGCACTGCTGGAAAAGAACCTGGAAGACTACAAACGTGTGCTTGCCGGAGAGGTAAGTGTTTCCTGAACAGAGAAAAAATGAATCTATGAAAAAAGGAACCCGGCCAGGTTCCTTTGAGTTGATGTTCAGCGTTCTTCTCTGAAGTAACTGATTCCGAGCGATGCCGGAGCCTGGTTCTCACGCTTTCTGCGTCTTGATACGACGCATAGTACAACGATCGTTACCAGATACGGCAGCATCTTATACAGATTCTGCATATAGGTCAGGTTCGTCAGCTTCAGCTTTGCGGCAAAGAATTTCGAGATGCCTGCAGGGATGTAGATGTATGCCCAATAGCACAGACCGAACAGGTAAGCGCCCCAGATCGAATTCTTCGGCTTCCAGCTTGTGAAGATGACCAGTGCCACAGCGAGCCAGCCAAGTGCTTCGATCGCAGAGTCGTTTGCCCATGTGCCCTGAATGTAGTCCATGACATAGAACAGTCCGCCCAGACCGCAGATGGCAGCGCCGATCACGGATGCGAGGTATTTGTACTTCGTAACGTTGATGCCTGCCGCATCGGCAGTTGCCGGATTTTCACCGACAGCACGGAGATTCAGACCGGTTCTTGTTCTGCTCAGGAAATACTGGGCAATGAGCGCGATGATGATCGCTGTATAGACCATCCACCCGTGTGACAGGAAGATGGAACCGAATGTTCCGAAATGTGTTGATACAAACGGGATCTTTGCGCGGAAGGCACTGGATGTAGCGGATACCGAGATCGTTCCGACGCCTCCGGAGAGCTTCATCATACTGCCTCCGAAGAAGTTTGCCACACCTGTACCGAAGATCGTCAATGTCAGACCGGTAACATTCTGATTGACCTTGAGCGTTACGGTCAGGAATGCATAGAGCAGTCCGCCAAGTCCCGCTGCCAACATGGATGCCAGCAGAGTGATGATCATTCCGATGACCGGAACAGGCGTTCCGACCGACTTTTCATAAATGAACGCAGCAGCCAGGGCAGAGATGCCTCCCAGCTGCATGATGCCGGGAACACCGAGGTTCAGTCCGCCGGCTTTCTGATTGACTGTTTCACCGATGCAACCGTACATGATGACGGTGCCGAATGTGATCGCTGCGACACACCATGAGATCAGCTGTGATAATGACATCAGTGTTCCTCCTTTACCGGTTCGCTTCTGGATACGGAATAATTGATGAAGAATTCGGCACTCAGAATGAAGAACAGCAGAATACCGGTAATGATATCAGACGCGAATTCGTTCAGACCGAAGTCGGAAGCGATCTGTGAGGCTCCTTTATCCAGGAATACCAGGAAAAGCGAGATGATCGCCATGATGAACGGGTTGAATTTTGCCAGCCAGCAGACGATGATCGCGGTAAAGCCGCGTCCGCCTGCAGTCTGTTTGGAAATGGTATGAGAGATGCCTGAGACTTCAACAAATCCCGCGATACCTGCGATCGCACCGGACAGCAGGACATTCCTGCGGATGACCGAAGGAACGTTGATGCCTGCGTATCTGGCTGTCGCGACGGATTCACCGACGACAGCGCCTTCATAACCGTGCTTGGAATACTTCATGTAAACATATACAGCTACGGTAATGATCACAACGAGGATGATGTTGATCGTATACTGCTGGCCAAGCACTTCGGGGAACCAGCCGCCATGGCTTGCCATGTTGATGATGCCTACGGAGTGAGACTGTTTTTTATCCCAGATATCTACGAAGAATTCAACGAGCTGGATCGCCAGATAGTTCATCATGAGCGTAAACAGTGTTTCGTTCGTATCATACTTGGCTTTGAAGACTGCCGGAAGCAGTGCCCATATGCCGCCTGCTGCAGCAGATACGACAAGCATGATCAGCAGCAATAATGCTGTAGGGATCTTACTGCCGAAATTGATCATCAGGGCAGCAGTTGTCAGGCCTCCGATCAGTACCTGTCCTTCAGCGCCGCAGTTCCAGAAGCGCATCCGGAATGCCGGTGACAGGGCAACGCTGATCATCAGCAGGAGACATGTATCACGGATCGTGATCCAGGTACGTCTGGATGTACCGAACGCACCCTTGAACATGGATGTATATACGCTGATGGGATCAAGTTTTGTGACGAAGTAGATGAACAGTGCAGATACAAGCAGCGCCAATATGATGAATACCGCTCTGATCAGGATCGCCTGCACCAGTGTGGTGTCATCCTTTTTCCTGACATGGAACAGCGGTGCTTTATGAGCCGTTTTCTTTTCCATCAGTCCGCACCTCCTGTCTTAGTCATCAGATAGCCGAGCTGTTCTTTGGTGGCAGTACGGCCGTCCAGCATGCCTGTCATGCGTCCTTCGCAGATGACCATGATGCGGTCTGACAATGCCAGCAGGACATCCAGGTCTTCGCCGACATAGATGACCGCAACACCTTTCTTCTTCTGTTCATTGAGAATGTTGTAGATCGTATAAGATGTATTGATATCCAGTCCTCTGACTGCATAGGCTGTCATCAGGACAGTAGGCTTGTTGTTGATCTCACGGCCGACCAGGATCTTCTGGACATTTCCGCCTGACAGACGTCTGACAGGATATTCCAGATCCGGCGTAACAACCTCCAGTTCCTCACGGATCTTTTCAGCTGTCTGCCTTGGCTGCTGTTTATGCAGGAAGGGACCGCTGCCTTTTCTGTATCGCTTGAGCAGGACATTGTCGGTAATACCCATGTTTCCGACAAGTCCCATGCCTAATCTGTCTTCCGGTACAAATGCCAGATGCAGACCGTAGCCGATGATCTGTTTTGTATCAAGACCAACCAGCTCATGCGTTCCGTGTGCCGTAGAGTAGTAGATGACGGAAGAGCCTTCCTCGCAATGCTGGAGGCCCATGATGCCTTCCAGAAGTTCTTTCTGTCCGGAGCCTGAAATACCTGCGATGCCGAGGACCTCTCCGCTGTACAGATCAAAGCTGATATCATCGACTACTTTCTTTTTGTCGGAATTCAGCACCGTCATATGTTTGACTTCAAGGCGCAGTGCCTTGTTTTCTACAAAATCCCTGTTTATATCAAGAACGATTTTTTCACCGACCATCATTTCCGTGAGCTGCTGCTCATTTGTTTCGGATGTCAGTACGGTGCCGGCATTCTCACCCTTGCGCAGTACGGTAACGCGGTCGGATATTTCCATGACTTCATTCAGCTTATGGGTAATGATCACGACGGCTTTCCCGTCCTCACGCATATTCTTCAGGATGGCGAACAGTTTATCCGTCTCCTGCGGCGTCAATACAGCGGTAGGCTCATCCAGGATCAGGATCTCCGTGCCTCTGTACAGCGTCTTGACGATCTCCAGTGTTTCCTTCTCGGAAACGGACATATCGTAGATCTTCTTGTCCAGATCAAGCTCAAACCCGTATTTGCGGCAGATCTCCTCTACTGCAGCCCGTCCGCTTTTCATGTCGTTTTCTTTCGGGAGTCCCAGCAGGATATTTTCCAGTGCCGTAAAGACATCGATGAGCTTGAAGTGCTGGTGGACCATGCCGATCCCCAGGTCAAAGGCGTCCTTGGGGCAGGTGATCGAAACGGGCTCACCGTTTACCAGGATCTCACCTTCATCCGGAAAATAGACACCGGAAAGCATATTCATCAATGTTGTTTTTCCGCTGCCGTTTTCTCCCAGAAGAGAAAGTATCTCACCATGGTAGATATCCAGATCCACATTTTTATTGGCAACGACTTTCTTACCGAAAGACTTGCTGATATGACGCATGGATACAGCTGCTTCCTGCATAAAAATCCTCCTTGATATAAATATCACAGGCTTCATTGCGAAGCCTGTGATCGATTCTGCTTAAGTGTTACTCAGTTTCTTCAACGATGCCGTCGATTCTTGCAGCGAAGTAAGGAGCGCTGCGGAATTCGGACTCGTGGAAATAGCCGTCAATCAGGCATTCTGTATCATCAGTGAAGTCTGCATCGATATCACCCATGATGGATGTAGGTGTTTCGCCGCCGATTGTGAATGTGCTTGCATCGAATACATGCAGTTCACCGGACTTGATCTGAGCGATGACTTCATTGACTCTTTCTTCTGTTCCTTCAGCAACTGCGCTGCCAAGAGCTGTGATCTCAACTGCACCTTCGTTGTATCCGCCGGTCCAGTCTGTCTTCATGTTCTCGCCGTTCTTCCAGCAGTTGAATGCATATTCATAGAAGACTTCCCAAACGTTGGAAGCACTTGTCAGTGCAACATCCGGTGCAACATCAAGCATGGATACGTTGTAGCCTACAGAGTAAGCTGTGAATCCGTACTTGTTGTCTTCCATGTTCTTCTGGAGCTGTGAAGGAGCGCCTGTGGAATCGGCGTGCTGACCGATAATAACGCAGCCCTGTGACATCAGATCGTCACCGACAGTTGCTTCAGCTGTCAGATCGAACCAGGAGTTTGTATATTCAACATACATTGTGACGTTTTCAACAACGGACTTGATGCCGAGATAGAATGCTGTATAGCCGGAGACAACTTCTGCATAAGGGAATGCGCCGACATAACCGACTTTGACATTGCCTTTTTCATCGAAGTTTTCTTCTTTCAGTTCGCCTTTTTCATTCAGTTCAGCGATCTTCATGCCGGCAACGACACCGGATACATATCTGGATTCATAAACGGATGTGAATGCGTTCTTGAAGTTGTCCAGACCTGTTGTCCAGGCATTGTCGCCTGTATCAGCTACGAATGTAACTTCAGGATATTCCTGAGCAGCCTGCATCATGTAGGACTGGTGTCCGTAGGAGTTGGAGATGACCAGCGTAGCGCCGTTTTCTACCAGGTCGACCGCAGCGTCATAGCACTTCTGGTCTTCACCGACAGAATACTTCCAGATAATGTCACTCTCAGCGATTCCGAGCTTTGCAGCAGCGTTCTTGATGCCGAGCATGTGAGCGTATGTGTAACCTTCGTTTTCATCACCGACAAGAATGATACCGATCTTCTCACCGGAGGCTGCAGCTTCAGGTGTTGTTTCTGCCTCAGCTGTAGCTGCTGCTGTTGCCGGTGTTGTATTATCAGCGGGCTTGTTGGAAGAGCATCCGACAAGGCTGACTGCCAGCATCATAGCAGTAAGTGATGTAAATAATTTTCTCATTGTTCTTTCTTTCCTTTCCTATTTGATTGAACAAAAAAGCTTCTTTAACAAAAATACGATCATTGTGCGTATTTTCTAAAGAAGGAGAAGTGCGGAGCTTATTTTCTTTCAGCTCCTTCCCGTAATCCTGCCGTAGGACAGAATGACCCGGAAAGGGGATTCTGCCATAGTCCTGGCATTTAAGGCGCCAAGGTAGAGACTCCTTCACCGTATCTGAAGGATTATACGACAGTTTTACACGGATATTCTATTCATCATGCCACGTGAAAGCAAGGAAAAAGTAAAGAAAAACCGATTAATTCACTGAAATAAAGAGAACAATCGGTAAATTTTGAATGTAAGCGCTTTTGTTTGAAGTGATATATGAAAAACCCATGATCATCAGCCGGTGATCTTCTGGACCTCTACGGTATATCCTGTCGGATCCCGCAGAAAAAAGGAATAGACAGGGTAGACAGGATTTTTATGAGGAGAATCCAATGTGCTGATCCCGCGTCTGACCAGTGAATCGTAAAAATCATCGACATCCTTTTGAGACCTGCATTCCAGGGAAAGACAGATCCGTTCCGGACTGTTCAGAAGGAAGCCGTCCTTGTGCATCTGAAAGCCCCAGCATCCTCCTCCGGAATCGAAGATCTTCAGATTTCCTCCTGCCTGCACGCTGAAGATCGGAAGTCCGAGCACATCATGATAAAAGCCGGTCGTTTCTTCAATGTCTCTGCATGGCAGAAACACAATGCTGTGGTCGATCATGGACACCTCCTATTTATGCCTCCAGCTGTAATACTCTTTGTCCTTTTCAGGGTCGATGAACTGATCATCCGGATCATCACACAGATAAAAGACCCTGTCGCCATACAGATCTTTCCATTCCTGCTGCGAAAGCCTGAGGGTGTACTGCTCTGAATGCACGCGGATCCTGTTCTCATGCAGGGTGAAATATACAGGCATCTCTTCTGCCGTGCAGATCGTAAAGCCTTCCTTCAGGCACCGCAGTGCTTCACTGTAAGAATTGATTCGTTCCATAACCTTATTATAATAATCGCCCTGCACAAGACAATACGATGAGAAACACACGATATACAGAAAAACGCTGCAGTTTCCACTGCAGCGCCTGCTGTTTAAAGACACTCACCGTTTGACCGGATCACATTCTGATACCAGGCAAAGGAGTCTTTTTTATACCGCTTCAAGGTACCGTTTCCGGCGTCATCCACGTCTACGTAGATGAAACCGTATCGTTTGGACATCTGTCCGGTGGAACAGCTGATCAGGTCGATGCAGCCCCAGGGGGTATAGCCCATAACGTCCACGCCGTCAATATCGATCGCATCTGCCATCGCTTCAATATGCTTGCGGAAGTAATCGATGCGGTATGCGTCATGTACCTGACCGTCCTCCAGCACATCCTTTGCGCCAAGTCCGTTTTCTACGACCAGGATCGGTTTGTGATAGCGGTTGTAGAGACGGTTCAGTGTAAAGCGGAATCCTATGGGATCGATCATCCATCCCCATTCGCTCTTCTCAAGATAAGGATTCACTACTGTTCTGGACATGTTGCCTGCTGTTGTTTCAAGACCGTTCTCCTGTGCTGCTGCGATCTGTGTCTGATAATAGCTGATCGCAATATAGTCTGCCTTTCCTGCCTCCAGGATCTGCAGGTCCCCATCCAGCACAGGCAGCTCAATGCCTCTGCGCTTCAGGTCCTTCAGTTTGTATTCAGGCAGATAGCCCCGCATCATGACGTCGGAATAATAATCCGCATAGAAGTTGTCTTTGATCAGACCGGCCATCACATCCTGCGGTCTGCAGGAATATGGATAGGCAGGGGACTGGGCAATCATACAGCCTACCTTGAGGTCAGGATAATGTTCATGAGCATAGATGACTGCTTTCGCTGCGGCAAGGAACTGGTGATAGCTCGCCTGTTCTACCAGTGCGATATCATTGGTGAATACGCCTGCATTGATGAATCCGGAATGCACGGAACTGTTGATCTCGTTGAATGTCATCCAGTATTTGACCTTGTTATGATAACGGTCGAATATCGTACGGGCATATTTCTCAAACAGACCGACAGCTTCCCTGGACGCAAAGCCGTTGATGCGGTATGTCATTTCCAGGGGAATCTCATAATGTGACATCGTCACTACCGGCTGTATACCATATTTCAGGCATTCGTCAAAGACATTGTCATAGAACTGCAGGCCTGCTTCATTCGGCTCCTCTTCAAATCCGGTGGGGTAGATCCTGGACCAGGCAATCGACATCCTGTAGCACTTGAATCCCATTTCCGCAAACAGGGCAATATCTTCCTGATAATGATGGTAGAAATCGATCGCCTGCCGGTTGGGATAGTATTCATTCTCCAGCACTGCCGGGGATGCGTTTTCCGGATAGGTCTCCATCTTGAAGGCTACGGAAGCACCGTCTTCGCCGTCTTTTGTCCATGTCACAAGGCGCAGGGACGCCAGATATTTTTTGAACTGTTCCGGAATGCCGGGGATCTCGCAGGTATGTCTGCTGAGACCTCCGCAGGTCAGGACATCGGTAACGCTCAGGCCTTTTCCGTCTTCCAGGTATGCACCTTCACACTGGTTGGCAGCGGTCGCTCCGCCCCACAGAAAGTTTTCGGGAAATCTGCTCATAATCATTTCACTCCTCGTATATGATTCTGAAAAGCGGCAGTTATCATTTCCTGCCGCTTTGATGTTGAAATTCAGTCTGCTTCAGCTGCGTTCAGGGCTGCTTCATCCCTGCAGAGCTTTGCGTCGTATACCTTCAGGAACGGCAGATACAGGAATCCGTCTGCGATCACGCACAGCGTCGGGCCGACAACACCAAGGATACTGCCTGTCATCAGCGGGCCGAGGATGAAGAACGGCATGAATGTATTGAAGGATGCACCGGTCGGTACGAACAGTCCGATCTTATACAGAAGCATCAGGATCAGCAGATTCATCAGCGGTGCCACCAGATACGGAACAGCAAGGAACGGATTCAGAATGATCGGCATGCCGAATACCAGCGGTTCATTGATGTTGAAGATGCTGGAAGGAAGTGCCAGTCTGCCGAGAGCCTTGAGCTGTTCGGACTTCACGAGCTTTGTGTTCATCAGAAGGTTCATGGCTAGTGTTGCACCGCCTCCGCCGATCAGGCAGATGAATGTGCTGATCGCCCATTCAGGATGCGGGCACGGTACGCCAGCCGCAAATGCTGCAAGGTTTTCTGCATTGACGACACTCATGATCGGAGCGAATGCTACATAGGCTACCATACCGCCATGGATACCGAACAGCCAGAAGAAGCTTGACGCAACCATCTTGACGATCAGACCTGCCCAGCCGCCGCCGACAGCCATCAGAGGTGTCTGGATCAGACCGTAGATGAAGTTCTGCGCAGTCTCGAATGATGTCAGGCTGAAGCCGTAGCGGATCAGCAGGAAGACAAGGAATGTCAGACCGCCGGGAATCAGGCTTGCGAACATTCCGGAAACATTCGGCGGAACGGAGTCCGGCATTTTGATGACCCATCCCTTATTCAGGAAGAATACGTACAGTCTTGCGGCAAGCATGCCTGTGAAGATCGCCAGGAACATGCCTCTTGCGCCGATGACGCCGGCAGGAATGATGCCGCTTGCCATCAGGGACTGTGTACGGTCGGCAGAATATACCATGCCGCTGAACGGTGTCAGAAGCAGGAAGCATCCCAATCCGACAAGCGCTGCTGCGAAACCGTCTTTATTGAAGCTTTTTGCTGTCTGGTATGCCATGGAAAGCACAACGTAGAGTGCGATGGCATCGGTTGTGATCGTGACCGGAATGGAGAGCAGATCTCCCAGTCCGCTTGAAGCAAGGAATGCTGTCCACGGTCCGAACGGGATCGACTTCAGCAGTGTGAAGAGCGAGCCGCAGATCGTGATTGCTGTGATACCCATAAACCCGTTCATCAGAACTTTCATGTAGCGGGTATTGGTGAATTCCGTGATTTTCTGAACGAAGTTATCCATATTCAGAACCCCCTTTTCTTTACACCTTTAGGATGCCACAGCCCGCGAATGCTTTCCTTATCAGAAGAGTTCCGTCTGAAGGGAACAGTTACAGCAGAGAAAATACGATCGTACGGAACATCAGCAGCACGGACATCACCATGATCATGGGGACTGCCGTATAAAGCAGAAACTGCCTGTCTGCTACCTCATGTCGTTTTTCCGAATAATATGTCCACATCCGCCGCGCTGCCATCAGGGCGAAGTTCAGGAACAGACATCCTGCAGCCAGATACAGCGGCAGATAAACCGGTCCCCAAAAGCGGATATCCGTGATCCTTCCGGAAACCCTGAAGGCGTCCTCGGCATACACCAGGCCTTCATGGAACGGTGTCAGAGACAGCAGCACCAGAAGTCCTGTCAGCAGTCCTGCCATTCTGCTTTCCGAGCATCTGCGGAACATGCAGCAGCCAAGTGCAGGCAGTGCATAAAGACAGATCACGCCGAGAGTCTTGTCGTATATGAATTTCATTGCCGTACTTCCGGTCATTCTGCTGATGATATATGCACACAGTCCTGCCGCGATCAGCGGTGCGATCACAACAAGTGTTTCAGTGAGGCTTCCGAGCGTGATATGATCTGCAGTCTTCTGCTGAGCGCTGATTGCCTTCACAATATTCTCATAGGTGTCCACGGTTTTCTGAAACGAGATCATCGTGTCTGCCAGTATCAGGCATTTTACGCCATGAGCAGCTGCGGTTTCCTCGGCTTTCTGCATACGGTCTCTGACCTGCGGCGTCAGGATCAGATAATCGGCCCAGTCAAGATGCTTTTCAGCATCCGCAATGCCGGCAGAAAGAAAGCTGTACGCTTCATTTCGTTCTTCCGCGATCATATTCAGTTTTCTTGCCAGGATACCGGAAGTCAGTCCCTGGATACAGATGATCAGGATATTTTTCATGAGTTTATGCATGCCCTCAGTTCTTCCGTGCACGGGTTGTTTTCCAGACGCTTCAGAAGTCTCCGGTCACAGGCGATCTTTGTGATGCCGTCGATGATCGACAGCCTGCCGGGATCATCAGGTGAAGTGGACACAAAGAAGACAAAACGGACTTTGTCGTTTTCCCAGCGCACAGGCTTATTCAGAATGTACACCATCAGCACAGTTTCTGACGGAAGACAGTCAAAAGGATGCGGAAGAGCGCATTCATTGCCGATCTCCGTCGGCGACATTTCTTCTCTTCTGATCAGATTATCATACAGCAGTTCCGTGCTTTCAAAATACCTGCCGGCCCGCTGTGCGATATCTTTGAGTATTTCACTGCGGCTGCTGAACTGCACACCGGAAATGATGTGTTCATCGTCAAACAGCTCCGCAGGATCTTCTGTTTCCTTTTTCAGAAAATCACGTATCCGTTCCGTGCTTGCAGAGTCAAGCGTCGGATTGATGCGGATCACAGGGATCGCTGTTTCAAACGGTATGACTACCGTGGAAAAGATGCAGCGGTATCCGCTGAGATCCTTGTCTCTGAGCGTCATGGATGAACCAAAATCAATATTCTCAGCATTGAGCCCGAACTCATGCACGAGCCGGTACTGCATGATCCTGGCTGTTCCTCTGCCGGTCGAGCATACCAGCAGATATCGTTTATCTTTCTGCTGTCTGTTTCTGCTTTCTGATTCCAGATTGCTCAGCTCCAGGGAAAAATGCATTGCCAGATAGCTGCACTCCTGATTATTGACAACAAAGCCGCAGACTTCCCTGATCACATCTCCAGCGATCAGCGCCAGATCATACGCAAGCGTCATCTCCCTGCGTACCTGTTCAAAAAGAGGATTTTCCTGCGGAATATGATACTTCAGCCTGATCAGCATAGGCTGCAGGTGCAGTGCAAGATTGACCGTCAGATCAAACCGTCCGGTCAGATCGATCCCTTTGACTTCGCGTATGCGCATCAGGATCTTCTGTGTCAGTTCCATTACCTCATCATCCAGTTCGCTGTTTTCGGTAATGACCTCCTTGCCCAGAAGATGCAGCAGCACATAGTTGATCTCTTCATCAGGGATCTCCACATGGAATATCTCTGAGATCTGCCTGATCAGTTCACGTGCTATTTTCTCCTGCTGGGGATACGACTGCTGCAGCACGATCGGTTCCATAATGAATCTGTTTTCTTTCACACGCTTGACGGTGATCAGAAGATGGTAGACCAGATTGTTGAAATTCAGATCCGAGATCTGATAATCGTTCTGATTCAGCACATCATAAAGCAGCGCCTGCATCTTCTGTTCCGAATATGTATCTTCCATTGAGTCTGTCAGTGCATGCGCATAGCAGAGACGTTTGTTCTTTTCCGTTCCTTCGACCATGATTCCGTATTTCGGGCGGCTTTTCAGTTCAAGAGAAAATCTAGCCAGATCCTCTTTGACTGCTTTGATCAGCCTGTCCATTGCCGTACGGGAAACATAGAATCTGTCCGCAAGGTCCTCGATGCGCACATAATCGTTCCGGTTCAGCAGATCATACAGCACTTCTTTCTTCATTTCTTCCGAGGCATCACTGCCGGTCAATGCCGCAGAAAAAGCACTGCTGTCATGTATGACCAGACGTACATCTTTACGGAATGAACTTTCCAGGGAAAAGCCTTCAGCCTTGTTCTCTGAAGCGCTCTCCTTCAGGATCTGACGGATATAGCGCGGGGTGAAGCCGGTGCGCTCTGCCAGTTCCTGTACCGGCATGGGTACATTCTCTGCAGCGAGGATCCTGACGATTTCCTTGACAGTATCTTTCATGAATCCATTGTATCGTAACGGATCGCGTGTCTGCATTCAAAATTTACGGAACAGCTGTTTTCACAGGTGCAGACAGTTGACCTGATCCTGGTTATATGCGTGAATAAAAAAGAAAGCGGGGAAACCGATATGAAAGCAAGTCTGGACAGGATCCTGAAAAACAATACCGTCATGGTCATCGACGGTTCGATGTCTTCCGTACTGGAACGTATGGGTGCAGATCTGAACAACCGTCTCTGGACAGCTTCCGTGCTGTCCGCTCAGCCTGATCTTGTCAGACAGGTACACCTGAACTACCTGAAAGCAGGCGCTGACTGCGGCATAACCTGCAGCTATCAGGCATCTGTACAGGGACTGATGGAAGCAGGGTATTCCGAAGCGGAAGCAGAGTCACTGATCATCCGTTCTGTAGAGCTTTTCATGGAAGCGCGGGATCAATGGTACCGTGAAGAAGGAGAAGCTTCCGGCAGACAGTATCCGCTGTGCCTGGGATCGGTCGGCCCCTATGGTGCATATCTGGCGGACGGTTCGGAATATACAGGCAGTTATTCCATGGACCGTGAAAAACTGAGAAGCTTTCATCACAGAAGGATGGAGCTGCTTCATCAGGCAGGGGCGGATATCCTGCTTCTGGAAACACAGCCTGCACTGGAAGAGGTACTGATCGAAGCAGAGATCGCTGAAGAACTGGGCGCTGATTACTGGATCAGCTTTTCCTGCAGGGATCATGTGCATACCTGCCATGGGGAGCCTGTATCAGAATGTGCAGAGATCCTTTCCGAAGGTCACCCGCATCTGAAGATGCTCGGCATCAACTGCACAGACCCGGACTACATCGTTCCGCTGATCCATGAAATGAAAAAAGGGACAGATCTGCCTGTGGCAGTCTATCCCAACAGCGGTGAATTATATGATCCCCTCACAAAGACATGGAGCGCCCGGAACGGAAACGTTGATTTTGAAAGCAGGGCACTGGCTTATATGGCAGCCGGTGCTGCAGCAGCCGGAGGATGCTGTACGACCGTTGAAAAGCATATCATGCAGGTCTGCAGAGCCAGAGATACATATCTGTCTGCGGGAAGACCGAAGCTGATCCGCTAGATCAAAGACCTGCACGCAGTCTCTTATAACAAAGATGCCAGAAGGAAAACTGCAGTACATTGGTGATTGCCCAGGACAAAGGGAAGCAGAAATACAGTACTTCCAGTGTCGGATGCGCAGTCCATATGAATGAGATATACAGCAGTCTGACGACCACGATGCCGAACATCAGCAGGATCGTCGGCAGACTGGAGTATCCCATGCCTCGCATGGAACATGCGGGGACATCGAGCATTCCGTTCAGGAATACCCAGAATACAAGGATCCGCATCCTGACCATACCGGCGTCAATGACAGCCGGATCGTTGGTATAAAAGGACAGCAGTGATCTGCCGAAATAACATGCAAGGGCACCGGCAGCCCATGAAGAGAAGGTAACCAGGATCAGAACATAGATCAGGATCTTTCTGATCCTTTCTTTCTGCCCTGCACCTG
The DNA here is from genome assembly GCA_946622165.1 of uncultured Erysipelotrichaceae bacterium. Classification (GTDB taxonomy): domain Bacteria; phylum Bacillota_I; class Bacilli_A; order Erysipelotrichales; family Erysipelotrichaceae; genus Bulleidia. Next base: position 4,530 of record CAMOPG010000015.1, on the reverse strand, counting down.
TATTCTGCGAGGTGAAGGTGATCACAGACTGTGAGAGGGCGTTGATCCCGATGCATACAAATGATTCGATATTCTGTGCTGCACTGTTTCCTGCTACAGCTACAGATCCGAATGAATTGATGGAAGACTGGACCGCAATATTTGATATGGCCCACATGATCCCCTGGATGCCGGCAGGGATGCCGGTCTTCAGGATCATTTTTGTCAGCTGTCTGTCAGGTACAAGCCTGCTGAACATCAGTCTTGTATCGCCTGTTTCATGAAGCAGGGCACGGGTGATCAGAACAGCTGATACGGATTCCGAGATGACGGTTGCCCAGGCGACTCCGGCAACGCTCATCTTCATCACGAGCACAAAGAACAGATTCAGCAGTACGTTGAGCACGCCGCTCAAGGCCATGTACAGGGTAGGGCGCTGTGTATCTCCGCCAGAGCGCAGGATCGCGGCTGAGAAGTTGTAGATCAGCAGGGGCAGCGCACCGAGAAAATAAATGCGCAGATACAAGGTGCTCATAGCGATGATGTCAGCGGGCGTACCCATAAAGACAAGCATGGATGGCGACAGAAGCAGACCTATGACAGTCAGGATGATCCCGCCGGCAAGCGCAAGAAAATATGATGTATGGACGGACGCGGATATCGCTCCTTTTTCATTTCTGCCGATCTGCCTGGCAATGACGATGTTGGAGCCGGTAGCCAGACCGTTGAACAAGGATACGATCAGATTGACCAGGGAGCCGGTTGCCCCGACGGCAGCCAGCGCTGCCTGTCCGGAGAACTTTCCGACGATGATCGTGTCCGCGGCATTGAAGGCGATCTGCAGCAGATTGGAGATCACCAGGGGATATGCAAATAACAGGATATTCCGGACGATCGGTCCGTGCGTCATGACAACTGTTCTGTTTGACATATCTGATATTGTAGCAATATTTACGGAAAATGAATGCTGTTTTTCTGCTTGATTCTGATTTCAGAAATTAATTTGACCATGATTCAAAAATTAATCATTTTTGTAATAAAAGTTGTGTTTTTTGGGAATACCGTCTATTTCATCAAACAAACAATTCTTTTGACAAACGGTGTAAAAAGTTTAAAAACGGGCATGATTTTTTTAATTCATTGTTGTTGTAACCGTTTACAATTTGAGAGTATAATGATTTTGGCGTTGAAAAAAACGCTTGTTGAATTAGGAGGAAAGAATCAACATGAAAAAGTTTTTCGCATCACTGCTGGCAGTAGCAATGCTGGCAGGCTGCTCCTCCGGATCTGCTTCCGGCGGAGAAACACCTAGCGGCGGCGAAGCTGCACCCAGCGGCGGTGAAACAACAAGTGACGTTACTACATATGATGTAGGCGTTGCTATCTACCAGTTCAATGATAACTTCATGACTCTCTATCGTAACGAGATCGAAGCTTACTTCAAGACACTGGAAACAGATACCGTTAAGTACAATGTAACGATCGTTGACGGAAAGAACGACATGGCTGAACAGACAAACCAGGTCAACACATTCATTACACAGGGTATGGATGTTATCATCCTCAACCTCGTTCAGACATCTTCTGCAGACGCTCTGATCCAGAAGGTCGTAGATGCTGAAATTCCGCTGGTTCTGATCAACCGTGAACCGCTGGCTTATGACAAAGACGGCAACACTCTTGACGAATCTTATGAAGGAATCCTGAACAACGCTACAGTATGCTATGTCGGTGCTGATGCTCGTCAGTCCGGTACATTCCAGGGCGAAATCGTTGCTGAACTGCCTGACCACGGCGATATCAACGGCGATGGCAAAATCTCCTATGTTATGATCGAAGGCGATCCTGAAAACATCGACGCTCAGTATCGTACAGAATACTCCATCAAGGCTCTGACAGATGCTGGATACGAAGTTGAATGCCTCGATGACCAGGTTGGTAACTGGGATCAGACAAAGGGTCAGGAACTCGCTGCTAACGCTCTGACACAGTATGGTGATGCTGTTGAAGTTATCTTCTGCAACAACGATGCTATGGCACTCGGTGCTGCTGCTGCTATCACAGCTGCTGGCCGTACAGTCGGCGAAGACATCTACCTGCTCGGTGTTGATGCTCTTGATGAATGTGTAGAAATGGTTAACAACGGTACAATGACAGGTACAGTCCTGAACGATGCTGTTGGCCAGTCTCACACAGCAGTTGATGTTGCTATTAAGGCTCTGAACGGCGAAGCAATCGACAACTACTACTGGGTTGACTACGTAAAGGTTACAAAATAAGTCTATTAAGTAATCTTAGGGGTAAGCCTGCAGGCTTACCCCTTTATTCCATTTTCAGAAAGGTCCGTTAACGGACCGCACTTAGAAATGAACGGGGGCAATATTATGTCTGAATATGTATTGGAGATGAAAGATGTCTATAAGGCATTCCCTGGTGTTGTTGCGCTTGACCATGTCAAACTGCAGCTGAAGCCGGGTACTGTTCATGCTCTGATGGGTGAAAACGGTGCCGGAAAATCAACACTGATGAAATGTATGTTCGGCATTTATACCATGGATGAGGGCGAGATCTTCATTGATGGCCAAAAGGTTGAGATCCATAATCCGAGTGAGGCACTGGAAAAGGGAATTGCCATGGTTCATCAGGAACTGCAGCCGATTCCCGCAAGAACAATTGGCGAGAATATTTATCTGGGACGCTATCCTATGAAAAAGGCGCTCGGGTTTATTCCTGTCGTTGACCATGAGAAGATGTACAGTGATGCGGAGCGCGTGCTCAAAGAAGTCCGTATGGATTTCGATCCGAAGAAGAAACTCGGAGAGCTCAGTGTTTCACAGATGCAGTCAGTGGAAATTGCCAAAGCAGTTTCTGCAAACTGCCGAGTTCTGATCCTCGACGAACCTACATCTTCACTGACACAGAATGAAGTTGAAGCACTTTTCCGCATCATAAATGACCTGAAGGCAAAGGGTGTCGCGATCGTCTATATTTCGCATAAGATGGATGAGATCCTGAGGATCAGTGATGAAGTTACGATCATGCGAGATGGTCATTACATCGGAACCTGGGATGCCAAAGGTCTGACAACAGATTTCATTATCACAAAGATGGTCGGCCGTGAATTGACCAACCTGTATCCGGAAAGATCGAATGTTCCGGGTGACGTCGTATTTGAGGTGGAAGATTTCACATCGATCAACCCGAAGAGCTTCCGCCACATCAACTTCAATGTACGCAAGGGCGAGATCCTTGGTGTAGCCGGTCTGGTCGGCGCACAGCGTACGGAACTGATGGAAGGTATTTTCGGAATCCGTTCCAAAGTCAGCGGAACCGTTAAATATCTTGGCAAAGAACTGACGATCCGCCAGCCGAAAGATGCGATCGATAATGGTATCGCAATGCTGACAGAAGACCGCAGAGGCACGGGCATCATGGGCGTCCTGTCAGTGGCTGACAACATCTCTATTGCTTCACTGAATAAATATGTAGATCACGGCTTTGTTCTGAACACAAAGAAAATCGAAGAACTTGTTAAGGACAATGTCGAAAAAATGAATACAAAGACACCTTCCAGCAAAACGCCGATCCAGTCACTCTCAGGCGGAAACCAGCAGAAGGTCCTGATCGGCAGATGGCTTGCCAATAATCCTGAAGTACTGATTCTTGACGAGCCTACAAGAGGTATCGACGTCGGTGCAAAGTATGAGATCTATACGATCATTGCCGACCTTGCAAAACAGGGCAAGAGCATCATCATGATCTCATCCGAAATGGCAGAGCTGATCGGTATGTCCGACAGAATCATGGTCATGTGTGACGGAAGAGTTACCGGATTCATTGACGGTAAGGATGCCACACAGGAAAATATCATGGCACTGGCAACACAGTTTGAAGCATAGTAAAGGGGTTAAATAACATGAAAAAGGTAATTGATTATTTTAAAGGTAACCCGATTGTGGTCATGCTGACCATCGTTTCGATCATTGTCGGCTTTACCACAAAGAATTTCTTTTCCTGGAGCAACTTCGGCAACCTGATGAGCAACACTGCAGTACGTTTCATTATCGCACTTGGTGTTTCCGGCTGCTTGATCACAAAGGGTACTGACCTGTCCGCAGGCCGTCAGGTAGGTCTGGCCGCATGTCTGTCCGGTATTCTCGTACAGAGAGCTGAATATACCGGCCGTCTGTTCCCGAACCTTCCAGAATTCAATATGTTCGCAGCACTGATCATCGTTGTGATCGTAGGTGCATTGTTCGGCGCTATGAACGGTCTGATCATTTCAAGACTGAAGGTTCCGCCATTCATCACGACACTGGGTACACAGACGATCGTTTATGGTCTCTGCCTTGTCCTCACAAATGCACAGCCGATCGGCGGCTTCCGTGATACTTATATCAAGATCATCACAGGACGTATCGGAAGCGTTAAAGGCTTCCATCTGCCTTATCTGCTCTTTGTTGCAGCAGCGTTCGGTCTGTTCTTCTGGTTCCTGTACAACAAAACACGCCATGGCAAATACATGTATGCGATCGGCGGAAATGAAATTGC